>JANWKM010000030.1 GCA_025451395.1 Ilumatobacteraceae bacterium | reverse complement strand
CCGACAAGCCTGCGGCGGCGGCGAGCGCGTGCACGAGGTTGCCGAGTGTCAGCCCCGCAACAGCAGCCAATCCGGCTTCGCGCCCGTCACTGACGCTGCGATTGACGATGTAGAGCACCGCCGGACCGGGGATCAACAACAAAATGATCGATGCGCCGGCAAAGGCAGCAATCGTGGCAGCGGTGGGCATCTCGTTTTACTCGTTCGGCTGATCGCCGAGACCTTCGTTGAATGCTTTGTACATCTCGTAGATCGATTTGCATTTCTCGCACAGCGGCAGTTGCTTCGGATCGCGCGATGGCACCCACACGTGTCCACACAGCGCCTCGACAGCGACACCATAGATGCGAGCTTCCAAGACCTTCGCGGCGGCGTTCTCGCCGGGCGCGGTCTTCACAATGTGTGCATTGGCTGGCTTGCCCGTCTCGAGCACATGCTCGGTTTCGACGACGGTTGTCCTTGCCGTTTGGGTGACGGTTGCAGGATTGCTCACACAGACACGTTAGTTGTCGTCGAGTTTCAGCCCACAGACAGTTTCCACGGCCGGCTTCGGATATCCACTAGGTGGCCGGTTGGTGGTTAGTGCGAAGAAGATGACGGTGCAGAATCCCGCACTGACCGCGAGTGCGCCGATCGAAACCGGTAGCACGAGCGCCCAGCCAACCAGCCGACCGACGATGCCATGCCCGCGACCGGTCGGACCCGGCGAGAAGAGATCGAACGCCTCTGGGATCGACGTGACGAGAGCGACAAAACCTGTCACCAGCCACACTCCCGACCACGCAAAGAGGTCGGCGCCGAATGTCTTGCGGAACGCTTCGTAAGAACGACGAAACGCGTGGAACATGCCCGATCGATAGACGGCTGCGGCCGGGACTGCATACGACAGCACATAACTGAGTCCAAACGCTGCGCCGGTGCGAATCAGCGTCGAGAATGTCGTCTCGCGTGTCGCGCGGTCGAGCCAGCCAAGCACGACGGCCCACAAGAAGAACGCAGGCAGGCGTCGCACGAGACGGCGCCACAGGCGGCGACCGCGCTCGTGCAGTTCGCCAGACCAACTCGAGAACAGCCACGCGGCAACGATGTACTGCACGCACAAACCGACCATCAGCCGAATGCCGATCACGAACGGCCGCGAGCGGATCCGGTTGTCGTGCTGCGCCGACCTACCAACCAACTTCCAAGCAGTCAGGCCTACAAGCGTCGTGACTGTGATGCCACCGACGACCCGCATCAGGAAGCGATCTTCACGAAGCGTGCGCCAAGTGGTGCGAACGACCGACACGCTGTCGCGGATGACGGCGCGCTTGCGGTGCAGGACACGACGTACGCGAGTGGGTTCGTGGATCGTCATTTCATCCCCACCCGTCATGAATGTGATCGTATGTCGCCATGGCTCTGCTGATCGACGAACCCCGTTGGTGGTTCAAGGAGCGACGGTGGTCGCACTTGGTGAGTGATCGATCGTTGGACGAGCTGCATGCATTTGCCGAGCGAGCTGGAATTCCGCGCCGCGGTTTTCATGGTGACCACTACGACGTACCCGAGGAGCACTACCACGCGGTGGTGACCCTCGGCGCATTGCCAACGCCCACTCGCGTGTTGCTGCGTCGGCTGCGCGCCGCCGGCCTACGGCTGAGCGCTGCGAAGCGCCGCGCGACCGGTTGAGCGGCCGTCCTGCCGTTCGAGTTGCAGTTGCTTCCAGCGTTCGGCTTCACCGAGCAGCTCACGCGGGCATTGCACACCTGCCTCGCTGATGATGAACCATTCGATCAGCACGACGCCGTAGGCCGCGGCAAGTGTGCTGGCCTCCATCCAACGGTCGATGTCGCCGGGCAGTACGCATCCGCCGGGCCGGACCGACGCGACAACGAGCGCGGCAGCGCGCTCGACGCGCTCGGCGGCGCGCGCCATGCACTCGGTCACCGGCAAGACGGAGTCGGCGTCGACAGTGCCCGACACGATCGTGATAACGCCACCGCGACCCTGACCGTCGAGCACGAATGCCAACGTCTCGGGCTCTAGGGGATGTGTGGCCGCAAGGAACAGCAGGCGCAGCGCATCGGCCGCGCACCGCACCGGCATTGGAGTTGATTCGGACATGGGTGGCCTCCGCGCGAGCAGAACTTGAACCGGGGGAAGCCGTTCGATCACACCCTACGAAGAGGGTCTGACATGGTTCGAGGTGATCGCTACGCTGCGGTCATGGCTCAAGTGACCATCTACCACAACCCGCATTGAAACTCGTCGGGCAATGCCGTGCGCATTGCAGAGGAGCTCGGCGTCGACGCCGAGATCGTGTTGTACATCAAGACGCCGCCGAATGAGGCGACGCTGCGCAGCATCATCTCCAAACTGGAGGACCCGGTGACCGATCTCGTGCGGCGCGACAGTTTGTGGACGAAACTGGGCCTCACTGAAAAGGACGCCAGGACCGCAGATCAGGTAGTGAAGCTGCTCCTCAAGCACAAGCAGCTATTGCAACGGCCTGTGTTAGTGACGAAGAAGAAAGCGATCATCGGGCGGCCGAAGGATCGCGTGGTTGCACTGCTCAGTAAACGGTAGAGCTAGCTGCGTTTACGCCCGCCGATTGCTTGCAGCACTAGCAGCAACAGCACCGAACCGAGCGCCGCGACCAAGATCGAGCGCAGATCGAAGTCGTTGATGCCGCGCTTACCGGCGGCGTGCATCAGCGCACCACCGATGAAGGCTCCAAGTACGCCGACCGCGATCGTGTAGAGGCAGCCAGCTTTGTCGTCGCCAACGATCCAACGGGCGAGAAAACCAGCGACCAGGCCGACGATGATCCAAGCAATCAAGTTCATGCCGGCACGTTATGCGCGATCGAAGATCAGTATGAATTCAAGCAATCCGTGGTCCTCGGTGTGGATGGTCCCGAAGGACGGATTGGGGATGCCGTAGTCGGCGAACACGATCGGGATCTGGCCGAGCACGCCGATCCGCCCCGATTGGAACGTCGCCTCGACATCGAATGTCACCGACAGCGTGACCCCGTGCAACGTAAGGTCGCCGGTCGCAGTGGTGGGAATGGTGGTGCCCTCGGCGGGAACCTCGCCGAAGTCGATCGGCTTGGTCAGCACGAAGGTCGCCGTCGGAAACGTGTTGGCATTCATGATGCGGCCCTTAAAAGCACCGTCGCGTCGGGACTCGTCGCTCTTGAAGGTCGACATCAGGACCGAGACTTCACCCGTGGTGACGTGCGTACCCGCGATGGTGTATTCGCCGGTGATTTCCTGCGTGCGGCCGTTGGCCGTGGTGTCGAACCCGTTGATGCTCTCGTCGACGCGGTATCCGACCTCGGAACCCTCGGCGATGACCCACGTCCCATCGACACCAGTCGCATCCACACCACCGGTCGAGCCGGTCGTGTTGTCGGTGGTTGCGGCGGTGGTGGTGGTCAGTCGATCTTTGACATCGCCGCTGTCGAACTCCTTGTCGGCCTTGTTGATGACCTTGGCGTAGATGAACGATGCCGCGACGACAACGACTACGAGAGCGAAGAGCGCAACAACGACCTTCTTCCAATGCCTGGTCATTGTGCGATGTTTCCATACGCGCTGATCGGTTTGGGGGTCGCCCATCGGTGAGCAAGACTGATGGGCATGACCGTCACCGTGCAGCTCTCCCGCAGCGTTCCGACCAAAGTTGATGCCGTTGCTGTTCCGGTGGCGACCGAGGGTGCGGTGCCACGATCACTCGGCCTCAGCCGCGCCGCGCTCGAGAAGAGCGGCTTCGACGGTTCGGTCGGTCAGACGCTCGTGGTCCCTTCGTCGACAGGGCCAACACAGATCGCAGTCGGCATCGGCAAGCCGGGCTCACTGTCCACGACCGTGCTACGCAACGCCGCCGCAGCTGTCGTTCGGGCGATCGGCAAGCGAACGAGCATCGCGACGCCGTTGGCCGATCTCGCCGGCGTCGACGCAACAAAAGCAGCGCAAGCTGTTGTGGAAGGAACGCTGCTCGCCGCGTACCGATTCGCTGGCATCAAGAAGGAACCGAACACGAACACGCTCAAACAGGTCACGCTCGTAGTCGGCGAAGCACGGACCAACGGCGCACGAATCGGCAGCGATCGCGGACAGGCTACTGCAGCTGCGGCGTATCTCGCACGCGATCTCGCAAATACACCAGCTGGGTACATGGCTGCGCACCACATTGCTGAGAAGGCGGTGGAGGTCGGCAAAGCGAGTGGCTTGACGGTGGAAGTGTTCGATCGCGATCAATTGGCCGAGATGGGTTGCGGAGGCATGCTCGGTGTCAACGCCGGCAGCACTGAACCGCCACGCATGGTCCGCCTCACCTACACACCACGCAATCCAGTCGGACACCTAGCCATGGTCGGCAAGGGCGTGATGTTCGACTCCGGTGGACTCAGCCTGAAGCCGAGCGATGGCATGCTGACGATGAAGATGGACATGAGCGGTGCTGCGGCTGTGTTGTCGTCGATGAGCACGCTGAAGGCCCTGCGCTGCAAAGCGAAGGTGACTGGCTATCTGATGTGCACCGACAACATGACTGGTGGTGCCGCGACGAAACTCGGTGACGTGTTGACGTTCCGCAATGGCAAGACGGCTGAGATTCAAAACACTGATGCAGAAGGCCGTTTGGTTCTCGCCGACGGTCTGTCGTTGGCCGTTGAGGACAAGCCAGACGCCATCGTCGACATCGCGACGCTGACCGGAGCCTGCATGGTTGCGCTCGGCACGAA
Source organism: Ilumatobacteraceae bacterium (assembly GCA_025451395.1). GTDB lineage: Bacteria > Actinomycetota > Acidimicrobiia > Acidimicrobiales > Ilumatobacteraceae > UBA668. The sequence continues at coordinate 2,288 of JANWKM010000030.1, read as the reverse complement.
GCTTGCCGGTGTGATCGGCAACGATCAACCCTTCATCGAGAAGGTGAAGGCGGCGGCTGCTGCCACCGATGAGCGGATTTGGCAGTTGCCGTTGGAGGACGCGTATCGCAAGTTGCTGGAAAGCAATGTCGCCGACATGCGCAACATCGGCGGCCCGCACGGTGGCGCGATCACGGCCTCGCTGTTCCTTTCCGAGTTTGTTGGCGACGTGCCGTGGGCGCACCTCGACATTGCTGGTCCGATGTCGGTTGATGCCGACGACGGTTGGTTGTCGAAGGGTGCGACCGGTTTCGGAACGAGACTGCTGATCGACTTGGCACTGTCGTTCAAGGGCTGATTACCTCGACGGACTGCATACCCCGCTCAGACAGCAGCGCAGCGAGATCGTCTATATCGCCGGTGATCAAGATGTCGTCGGGTTCGCAAAGGAAGGCAAGTGCAGCGTCGTGTGCATCGTGTCGTCCGGTCGCAGCAAGCAGTAGCCCTGCGGCTCGTGCGAGTTCATTCGTGAGCGGAACAATCTCGACCGCCTTGAAGGCTTGCGCCAAACGTGCCTGACGCGATGGGTGCCGCCACACCTGTCCCACAATGCCCGCGTGTGTGATGAGCGGCTGCTTCGCTTGAATGGCGAGGTTGAAACGTGTCCACGTCTCGCGATCGTTGCGGTCGAGCGCGACGAACGCACCCGCGTCGAGGATCAGTCTGCTCACCCTGGAGTGGCCCGGTCACGCCTGGGTGGCGGATGAATGGCGTTGCGCTTGTCCGCCGCTGCCTGCGCGCGCATTTCCTCATCAGTGATTTTGCCGAACTCCGCTTCGTAATCGGCGACTGCGGCAATCAAGGCTTCGCGCCGCTCCAAATCACCCAGTTGCCGAGTCAAGGCCTCTTGCAAGATGCCCGACACGTTGAGCCGCCCCGCGTGAGACTTGAGCCGTTGGTATAACTCGTCGGGAAGGTACACCTGCATCTTCGGCATACCCCCAATTATACGCCCATAGTTGACAGGGTAAAGGCGATTGCCTCGACCGCGGCCGCGGGCGAGACGCCGACCGCGAGCAACTGTCGTTCGACCACCTCCGGATCGTCGCCAGCGTTCACCATCACCTGGGCAAGTGTTCGACCGCGCTGCAGGTCGGTCAGCACACAGTCGCGCCGCTTCCACTGCGGGTGCATCGCTTGCAACGCTTCTGGCATTCGTGCCAAGTGACGACCAGCGACCGGCGGAACCTTGCGTCGCACGGCCAAACCACCCGGCACATGTTGCGAGACTCCGAACAGCACACACCGTTGCAGCGCGCGGGCGAACGAGTTCGATGTTCCTATCCCGTACGCGAGACCGAGCATGCTTGCGGTTTCACCGAGGTCCATTTCGTAGCCCAACGGGTAGCGATCGAGACCGGTCACTAACCGTCGGAGCGCCCACGTTGCTGTCGGTCCGAGCACGTTCAGCCAAAACAGTTCGACGTACTGGCTACGCGCCTCGAAGCCGACCGCGTCGACGATTGGGTCGTGCCAAGGCAGGACCATCACGGTCGGTTCGTCGGGGTTGAAGACGATCGGTGCAAGCCGCATGGCTTCCCTGCTCAGTTATTAGTGACCGAGTCGGTCGTGGAACAGAGGGAAGCCGTTCGACGTCACTGGGCGCACTCAGCGCGCCTGATCGGCAACTGCTACTTGGGCGGTGGGGTAGCGGGGCCGTAGCCCGAGGTGAGACCGAGCGCGCCGGCGACCGTGAATGAGAGGTGAACGTGGTCGTAGTGCCCGACGTCGCACTCGTTGAGATCGGCCCACGTGGTCTTCTCGATCGCATCGGGTTCGTTGCTGTACCAGCACCTGTCCCAGAAAAATATCTCCTCGATCCCGAGTCGACGTGCGCGCGCCTGCTTGTTGCCGAACGCATCGGGCGCGAGGAACCACTCGATCAACAGAGTTCCACGCCTGATGCGTTTGCTGCCCGCCATATCCTTCCCGCCAACCAGCAGGTCGATGGCGCGCCCCTGAGCGTGGTTGCTCCAACAGTCGCTGTAGAAGTGGAGCGGTAGATCTCGGACGCCGGGTCGATCGTCTGGATACTTTTGCCCATTGCAATTTTTGTTGGTCGTCGAAGTCAGTAACTCGCGACATTGACCGAGAGATCCTCTTCCCGACCATCGGAAGATCCCCTTCAGGTAACTGGATAGCGCTTGCGCTCCGGGCAGCGCTCTGCCGAGCCTCACGTCTTCCTTGGTGCGACCGTATGCGAAGCAAACTTTCTGGATCGTTCCCTTGTCGACTCGGGGGTCGTAGTT
>JANWKM010000029.1 GCA_025451395.1 Ilumatobacteraceae bacterium | reverse complement strand
GGCGGCACGTGCGTGAATCGCGGCTGCATCCCATCGAAGATGCTGATCTTTCCCGCCGACCTTGCCGAGCACGCCAAGCACGGCGCACACCTTGGAATCCACACCGAGTTCCATGGCGCCGACTGGCCGAGTATTCGCGACCGAGTATTCGCGCGCATCGATCCGATGGCGGTGAGCGGGCGGGAGTACCGACTCGGCCTTCCGCATATCGATGTATACGACAACGAAGCGCACTTCGTCGGTGATCGCGAGCTCGAGGTAGACGGAACTGTGATCCGCGGCAAACAGATCGTCATCGCCGCCGGCGGGCGCCCGTGCGTGCCCGACTGTCCGGGAATCAACAGCGTGCCGTATCACACGAGCGACGACATCATGCGGATCGAGAAGCTGCCTGCGCACCTGGTCGTGCTGGGCGGGGGATTCATCGCCAGCGAGCTTGGCCACATGTTCCAGGCACTTGGCTCACGCGTGACGGTCATCAATCGCAGTCATCGGCTACTCAGTGCCGAGGACGACGACATCTCGGAGCGCTTCACAGAGATAGCGATGAAACGATTCGACCCTGCGCTCGGCGCAAAACTCCTGCAAATCTCGCAGTCCAACAACGGCATCGTGGTCGAAGTCGACTGCGACACCGGCAGGCGAGTGATCGAAGGCGACGTATTACTTGTCGCTACCGGGCGGATTCCCAACAGCGACCAACTGCAGGTCGAGGCCGGCGGCATCGCACTTGACGACCGCGGCTGGGTCACCGTCGACGAGTTCGGACGCACCAGCGCACCGGGCGTGTGGGCGCTCGGTGACATCAACGGTCGCTACCAGTTGAAGCACATGGCCAACGGCGAAGCGAAGGTCGTGCGCCACAACGTGATGAACCCCAACAACTTGCGCAAGTACGACCAACGGCCCGCACCCCACGCCGTGTTCAGCAATCCGCAAATCGGGTCGGTCGGACTGTGCGAACGCGATGCGCAACAGCTCGGCGAACCGTATGTAACGGCGACCCTCGACTACGGCGACACCGCGTACGGATGGGCGATGGAAGACACGACCGGCTTCTGCAAGCTGATCGGCGATCCGCGCACACGCAAGGTGACCGGCGCACACATCATCGGCTATCAGGCGTCGGCGTTGATACAGCTACTAGTGCAAGGCATGCATCTCGACAACACGGCCGACGAGATGGCTGTCGGCCAGGTGTGGATTCACCCGGCATTGCCGGAAGTGGTCGAGAACGCGTTGTTGAAGCTGATCGAAGCCTTCGACGGCGAATGAGCTGGCAGCGGCCGAGCTCAGCCAGGTGTACGTGAGTCGTGCACCCGCACCGGGGTAGTCGCGAGGAAGCGCAGGCCACTGTTGTTGAACGTGCCCATCAGGTCCACCATCACGTGCATCGGATGAGAGATGTAGACGCAGAAGGTGCCGTCCGGATCGACGGGAACGATCGCTGCGTTCGCGATGGCGCTGCCTACGACGGGGTTGACGTTCGAGAATTCGTGCACGCCGGTCGTGATAACCGAGCATGGTGCAGCACTGACAAATGATCCGGTGAGGACTGCGTTGTCGGTTGTGAGGGTAATCACCACCGCCTTTGCTCCGGTCGGCGCCTTCAAGTGCATGATGTCGCCGGCCGCGTTCAACTGGCCGCAGCGCTCGACGAGTGTGACCTGATCGGTCCAGCACCCGCGCGTGTCGGCTAGTCGCGACGGCGTCAACGAGTTGTAGCCGAGCCCACCCTGCGCCGCGGGAGCGAAGTATCCCTGCACGTCGATCAACTCTTGGGTCGATGACTGCGAGTAGGTGCAGAACTGTTCCCCGTTGTCGGTGGTCTCCGAAGGCGACAGCGTGAGGTTGGCGACGATGTCACCGGCGGCGAAGTTGATGTTGCTGTGCGGCTGGTGGTCGCCGGGCTGCAGCACCGCGCAGTCGTCGGCGGTGAGGAACCCGGCCGTCGAAGGCAGCACAATCGTCAGGTTGGCCACCGTCGCCACCGCGTCCACGGGCGAAGCAGATACGTTCGCGATTTCGGTGTTGCCGGGAATCGGACCGACCGCAGTGCATACGCCTTCCGGTGTGCAGAATGGTCGCTGGCGACTGTCGTTGGTGCGTACTGGCGTTATCGGCGTATAGAGCGAGCCGTTCGGCGCGGAGCTCGACGGCGCAAAGAAGCCCAACACATCGACGATGGAGTGCGTCGCGACAGAGTTATAGAGACAGAAACGTCCCTGCGAATCCAGCGGCACGATCGCGGTCCCGGCGACGTCTCGGAACGGCCGCATATTGCCGTTCGACCAGCCGCGCACCTCGGGGGGATCTGTCGTGCACGACTCAGCGGTGAAGTAGCCAAATCCGCGCGCCGAGGTGCTCGTCAGGTTGACGAGCGCCGCCGTCGCACCGTTCGGCGCGTCGGTGTGGATCACCATGCGCGTGCCAGCGGGCGGAACGATCGGGCCGAAGCAACGATCCTCGATGTCGCCGTCGTCTGCGACGACTTCAAACTTCGCCGTGTACCCAAGGTTGTGACAGAGAATCGCTCGTGCCTGGTCGACGGTGCCGTTGAATTCGAAGTGCATTGGATCGCGGCTCGCCGAAGTCTTGAATTGATCCGGCGACGAACACCCGCCGCTCCATCCGTAGCCACCCCAATACAGCCCCCACTTCTCGGCGACCTGTATGACCCACTGCGGCATGTCGGTTCTGATCGGCGTCTGACATGCGCTCGCACCGTTCATGCCGTAGTTCGTTTGCATCGGGTTGGCCGAAACGTTGATGTCGGCGGCCAGCCCGAACGCGTGGTTCGAGAGCGACGAGCGCGTAAGGCCGCGGCAATCCTTGCGAGTACTTGCCGTGCACCGGAACGAGTATGCGCCACTGCCGCTGCGCAGAACGTAACCGCGCGCCTGAATCTCGGCGAAGAAATTCATGAACAGCGGTAGCGCGTCGGGCTGCGAGGTGATCTGCCCGGGACGAATGCTGCCGACTTGCGTTTGGTTGGTCACGAACCCCGCCTCCCACGCGGCGAGCGCGGGTGAACCGTTGTACTGAGATCCTGAGAAGTGCCAGCCGGTACCAGGGAAGCCGCCGCCGTTTTCGCCGGGGAACGGTGGCCGTGGCCAACCACGCTCATCGGGCTCACCAGGATTACTGGACAACAGGCAACCTTCAACGTCACCACTGTTCGACTGCTGGCTACTGCAACGCGGCGGAACGGTTGGCAAGACCCACGGCACGTCGGCCGCGAAAACAACTTCGACCGGGCCGGTCGATGTTAAGGCGCTGGCTAACAGCACGATGGCAGTCAGACCCAGCACGCGGACGTGGCGGGGGCCCCGTTGCATCATTACCTTCAGTATCGGTAGCGAAATACGACGACTTGACCCGCAAGCCTCGTGTCACGTGTGACCTGAGGCCCCTAGTGCTCTGGCGCGAGAGTGTCTAGCAGTGGGAATGGAAAAAGTCCTGGCACGGTTGCAGTGCGCATGACTGAACACCCCACGGCGAACGCCGATGTGGCGAGCGTTGAACGGCTGATTGCGGCACCACCAGAGCGAATTTTCGACTTACTCGCCGATCCCGATCGTCATCAAGAAATTGACGGTTCCGGCACTGTGCGTGGTACTCCCGAAGGGTCGCAACGTCTGGCGCTCGGCTCGAAGTTCGGAATGTCGATGAACGCCGGCTTCGGCTACTCGATGGAGAGCAAGGTCATTGAGTTCGAGGAGAACCGCCGCATCGCTTGGCAGACACGGCCAACGATCGCGCCGATGCGGTTGCTGTTCGGCGGGCGTATTTGGCGCTATGAGTTGACGCCGAGCGAGGGCGGCACGTTGGTGCGAGAGAGTTGGGACATCCGCAAGGAAGTTTTCCCGTGGTCGATTCGCTCGTTGCGGAGCAAGACGATCGAGTCGATGACGAAGACGTTGGAGCGGATCGCTGCAGTCGTTGAAGTACCGGTCGAAGGAAAGTGACAGCTACCGGTAGCGACGAGCCGGCAGTGCGTGATTCAACTCGGCACCGACGAGCGCGACGAACGCGTGCAAGCTGAGCCAGGTCACCAAGGCGATGACGGACGCGAACGTGCCGTACACAGAGTGCGCGTTTGCGATCGCACGCCCGACCACGACCGTGCCGACGAGCTGCAGTGCGGCGAAGGTGACACCGGCCGCGAGGGCGCCAGGTGAAACATCGCGCCAGGTGAACCTGCGCATGCACAGCCACCGATATACCGCAGCGATGACGAGGGTGTTGACGAGCACGGCAGCGGCCACGAGCAAGATCCTGTGCAGCACCTTCACCCCGCTGACCGCGACGAATGATGTCAGCACTGCGGTAGCAATCTGTCCACCACCCACGATCGCGATGCCGAGCAACGAACGGGCACGCGTGCGTAGCAGACTCGGCCGCCTGTTAAAAGGGATCTCCTCGACATCATCGAGCGCGCTCTGCAACACGTTGAATGCACGCATTCCTGCCCACAGCGCGGCAACCAGACCGAAGACCAGCACGAGTACGTTGCCCTTCAATTGCTCGGGCTGCGTTCCGACCTTCTCGCCAATGATGGGGATGCGGTTGAACGCTGAGTCGATGATGTCGTCGCGCAACTTCGGCCGACTCTGCAACACGAAGCCGAGCACCGTCGTGAACACCAAGAGCAGCGGGAACACCGACAGGAACCCGTAGTGCGAGACGAGTGCCGCGTGTCTGCCGGTGCGATGCGAGCGAAAGTTCTGAATGATGACGACCGCCGTGTTGCCAGCCTTGGAACGGCGGCGCATGGCCATCACTCTGCGACGAGAAGCCCATTCCGTTTTCGCCATCAGTCGGGCCCTTGCCGTCCCGGCTCGAAACGCATCACGAGCAGCGGCGTGCTGGCTAGGTCGCTGCCCAGCATCACGAGCACGGTCGTGTTCCCGAGCGCAGCGGTGCCACCGGTAATCCAAGCGGGCGTGGGCATCCGCAAAACCTCGATACCACCCATCAAGTAACTCACCGACTCAGCGACCGCCTCGCTGCCCGCAATCACGTAGATCTTGCTGACCGAAAGCACTTCGTCTTTGCCGGCGCCGTTCGTGGGTGCGTCGAGGGCGAATCCCAGAGCAGCCAGCTCATCGGTCAACTCCTGCGCCGCTTGTTTGATATCGGTCGCGTTGGCGACCCTGACAACCCCACCCTCGATGACCGGCGGCACCATCGTGGTTGTGGGCACCAAGGTGGTCGTCGTGGTCGATGATGTCGTCGTGGTCGGTGGCCGCGGGCGTGTCGTCGTCGTGCGGGCGATCGTGGTGCTCGGCGGAGTCGTCGTGAACATCGGGCTGTAGCTCGACGTGTTACTCGCGCACGCGACGACGCCAATCAAAAGCACACCGAGAAGCAGGCAGCGACGGGCGATCGAGCGGTGGGAGAGTTCCGCGGGGCGCATGACGTACACCAGCCTGCCAGTTGCGCGGCGGGCAGAGTTGTCATCCTGGCAAACTTGGTGGAGTGGATTCCACCATTCGACCGGTTGCACCCGGTGACCACGCGCGCGTCGTACAGATCGCCGCCGAAGGCGACTTCATCGAGTGCGAGTCGAATTACCTGTCGTTCATTGCCGACGTCGGTCGCCTGCTCTGTTCGACGAGCGAGGGCGAGGTAGTTGCCTTCGGAGGCATGATCCCGGTCCTTGACGTCGCGATGGTGACCGACCTGTTCGTGGCGGAGGCGGCGAGGGGGCGGGGCGTCGGTGGCCGATTGCTGGCCGAACTACTCGACGGTCGATCGCGACGAATGACGTTCAGCGCGCAGCACCCGGCCGCACTCGCCGCTTATCAACGAGAAGGAATGGAACCGCGCGGACGATTGCTATATCTGTCGGGCTCGGCACTCGGTGGTGGCTCGCCGCTGACCCCGGCCGCGTGGATGCACGATCGCGGCGATCTTGTCGGCCACCTTGCCGCGCAAGGGACAACCGTGACGGCGAACGCAGTCCTCATCGCGGAGAATGGCGGAATAGAGGTGTTGCGGCTCGACGCCCCGAACGCGATCGACGAGTGTCACCAACTGCTGCGTGCTTTCGACGCCGGTATCAGCGTGACGATGTACGTGCCGGAGGCACACGCACTCGCTCCGTGGCTGCTGGCGCGTGATTTCGTCATCATTGATCACGACGTGTTGTGCACCACCGCAGGTGTCGACTTACCCCCAACTCTCGCCGTACTGCATCCGGGACTCGCATGAGATCGAAATGTGCAACGCGCCGATGGCCGATGGTGTGGCTTCTCACCTCACTGGTGGCATGCGTGTCCGACTCGGACAATGGCACGCTGCCATTTCGGCCGGAGGATGGCGTATTTCGTGCGGACGACGGCGAGTTTTATTTAGTGTCCGATCCCTGCCAGCAGATTCACGTCACTGAGGTCCGACTGATGATCGTCCAGAGCGGTACCGCTGAGCCTGACAAGCGTCTCGTGCTGCAGGTCGAATTCTTAGAGCCGGTCCCGATCTCGGACCTAATCGTGTCCCTTGACCCACAAGCTGTTGACAGCAATGAAAAGAGAACAGTTGTCGACGCGGACGCGTTGGAACGCTTTCGACACGATGACGACTATCTCACTTCGATCCAAGATCCGTTCTTCTTTGCGGCCGAGTATTTCGACTTGTTCGGCTCGGAATTTCGCACGGGAAGTCAGCTCGCCGCGCGGTTCGGGATTCCGAGCGGCATGGTCGGACTTGCCTCAGGCGATTATCCGTTATCCGCCGTGTGCGAGAACGGTCTTCCTGGCTGGACGTTCGAACTTCCAAAAACGGAGAAGTGACGCGTCCCTCGCACGAACGTCCAGGTCACACGCGCGGCGGCGCGTCACTTCCCCTTAATTCGGCTCTGCTCGCCTGACCTCGACATACACAGTACCGTCGGTCGCCGTGGGGAGATTGGGGGGCGCGCGCACCGATGTGGTCAAGGTCGCCGCGCCCACCATCGGGGCGCTGGTCGCGATCCAATTGTTGTTCTTCGGAATGCCGCTCGGTTTGTGGACTCGCGGACTGGTGCTCGGCCTGCTCGCCGCGATGCTCGCGATTGGGATGGCCCTGGTGTACCGCGCCAACCGCGTCGTCAACTTTGCGCAGGCCGACCTTGGTTCCGTGCCAGTCGGTTTCGCAGGAGCGCTGATGCTGTTCTGGGGCTGGCCGTACCTCGTTGGGCTCGGCGTCGGATTCTTGCTCGCCGCCGTACTTGGTCTGGTGGTCGAGATGGCGATCGTGCGCCGCTTCCGACATTCGCCGCGCATGGTGATGATGGTGGCGACGCTGGGCATCGCGCAGTTGTTGCTGGTGTTGAGCGTGCTCGTGCCGCGCTGGTGGGGAAAGAACCTCGCCAGCCAGCGCATCCCATCGCCGATTGATTGGAAGCTGACGCTGTCGACTAGCTGGCCACCGTGGCGGCCCGACTCGAGCAAGTTCATTCTCGGCGGCAACGACATCATCGCCATGATCGTCGCGCCGCTCGCGCTGTTGCTTGTCGGCTGGTTCTTGAACCGCAGTCGATTGGGCACGGCCATCCGTGCATCCGCGGAACGCAGCGATCGGGCGGCGATGCTCGGCATTCCTGTTAGTCGGCTGAACACGGTCGTGTGGATGCTGGCCGCAGTCCTCGCGTATGTGGCGTTGTTCCTGCGCAGCGGCATCACCGGCATTCCCCTCGGTTTCGCGGAGGGCTTGCCGACGTTCTTGATTGCGCTCGCCGCGCTGGTGATCGGCCGGATGGAGAACTTGGTCGTCATCGCGACGGCGGCGACGGTTTTGCGTCTTCTCGAGTTCGGGGTGCAGAGCAACTCGAACACGCCATCGGCCGCATATCCGATCATGGCGGCGGCGATGTTCGTCGCGCTGCTCGCGCAACGCGGCAGTTTCAGTCGGCGCGACACGGATGCCACCAGCAGTTGGCGCGGCGCCGAAGAAGTACGTCCACTCCCGCGCCAGCTGGCGACGCATAGATGGGTAGCCGCCTTGCGCTACACCTTGGTCGCCGTCTGCGTCGCAGCGGTGGTGTTGTTGCCATCCGTATTGCGCGTCGACTACGTCATCAAAGCAACGGCGGTAATCGCGTTCGCGATCATCGGGATGTCGCTGGTCGTGCTGACCGGCTGGGCTGGTCAGGTCTCGCTCGGGCAGATGGCAATTGTTGGCATCGGCGCCGCAGTGAGTGCCACCGCGACCTCGCGGTGGAACGTTGACCTGACGCTTGGTCTCTTGATT
>JANWKM010000028.1 GCA_025451395.1 Ilumatobacteraceae bacterium | reverse complement strand
GTGGGTGGGGGCTTCGTGTTGCGTGCGGTGGCCGGTGCGATTGCTGCCGTTGTTCCGATGTGCAGATGGTTCGTGTTGTGCACTTCGTTCGGGTCACTCTTCATCGTGACGGGTAAGCGCTTTGCCGAATTGCGCGAAGTCGGAGATAGCGCGGGTACGCGTGCAACGCTCGACTCGTACTCGCTGCGCTTCCTACAGACTGTGCTGTCGGTCAGCATCGGCGCGACGCTGGTGACGTACTGCATTTGGGCATTCGAGGTGCGCGAGGTCTCTGGCAGCAGTTGGCCGTTCTACGAGCTGTCCATCGTCCCGATGCTGACGGCATTGTTGCGCTACACGTTGGTGTTGGAACAAGGCCATGGCGCGGCACCGGAGGAGATCTTCGCAGCCGATCGTTGGTTGCAAGTGATGGGCGTAGTGTGGGCCATCGTGTTTGGTCTCGGGGTCTACGTCGGATGATCCGCGATCAATCATTCGACACAGCGTGGACTGCAGCGGAGCATGTGCAAGGCTGGATGACGCAAGGACAAGCGCGACTGTTGTACTCGGCAAGTGCCGCCACGAGCGCGGGCGACACAATCGTCGAGATCGGCAGCTTTCAAGGACGCAGCACAGTGGTGCTCGCAATGGGGGCACCGGACGGCGTCGAGGTTGTCGCTATCGAGCCCCACGCCGGCACCGATCGCGGCCCACAGGAGATTGCTGGCTTTTCGGCCGAAGCGTCGACCGATCATGAAAAGTTCAAGGCGAATCTTGCGGCCGCGGGTGTCGCGGATCGCGTGCGCCACGTCCGAATGTTCAGCGACCAGGCACACGCGGCGGTCGCCGCCAAGGTCGCCTTCTTGTATGTCGACGGCGCGCATCGTTACGGGCCAGCCCGGCAAGACATTCACGACTGGGGTCGGCGTGTTGTAACGGGCGGCACGATGATGATCCACGATTCGTTCTCCTCGATCGGTGTGACGCTGGCCATTGCCCGCGAACTGATGGGCAGTCGACGCTGGCGGTACGTTGAACGCTCGCGTTCATTGGCCGTCTACCGAGCCGACCTTGCTGACAGCCGACGCATGCGGGCCGCGAACTTCGGTCGGCAACTGCTGCAACTGCCGTGGTTCGTGAAGAACGTTCTGATCAAGATTGCGCTGTCGCTGAAGCTCGGCGCACTGATGCAGAAGGCGACGGGCCGCAAACCGGAGTGGCCGTACTGATGACGCGTACGCCGCTCACCGGTTGGGGCCGAACACAGCCGTCGGTCGCCGACGTTGTCGATGTCGCCGACGCGAAGGCGGCAGCGGCCGCGGTCGCCACCGCAGGTTGTCGGGGAGCGTTGGCCCGTGGACTCGGGCGCAGCTACGGCGACGCCGCGCAGAACTCTGGTGGTCTTGTGCTGCGGATGGCGGCAGCTTCCGACGACGTCGTGATCGACGCGCCCAAAGCCGTCGCCACCGTCCCGGGCGCGCTGAGTATCGATGAGTTGCTGCGCATGATCGTTCCGCGGGGGTTCTTCGTGCCGGTCACGCCCGGAACCAGATTCGTCACGATCGGCGCCGCGATCGCCAGTGACATTCATGGGAAGAACCACCACGTTGACGGATCGTTCGGGAACCACGTCGAGTCGCTCGATCTGCTGCTGGCCGACGGATCGGTCGTCTCGATCGGCCCTGATCGCGATGCGCAACTGTTCTGGGCAACGGTTGGAGGAATGGGGCTGACCGGCATCGTGCTGGCCGCGACCATCCGTTTGATTCCGATCGAGACGAGCAAGATGTCCGTCGACACCGATCGGGTACCGGATCTCGACAGTCTTCTCGCGTTGATGACCGAAGGTGACGACGACTATCGCTACAGCGTGGCGTGGATCGACCTGCTCGCGAAGGGGAGCAATCTCGGACGCAGTGTGCTGACCCGTGGCGATCACGCGCGCCTTGGGCAATTCGCGGAACACGAGGATCCGCTCGCGTACGGTCCGCGACAACTTGTCTCGGTTCCCGCGCTGATACCGCCCTCTGGTCTGCTCGCGCACAGCGCCGTCGCGATGTTCAATGAACTCTGGTATCGCAAGGCACCAAGTCATCGAGTGCAGGAAGAACAGTCGATTGCGACGTTCTTTCACCCGCTCGATGGCGTCGGGGCGTGGAACCGCCTGTACGGCTCACGCGGGTTCGTGCAGTACCAGTTCGTGGTACCGCTGGATCGCGACGATGTCGTTCGCCGGATCGTGCAGTTGCTGTCGGCGCGGCGAGTCGCAACCTTTCTCGCGATCTTGAAGAGATTCGGCCCTGGCAATCCGGCACCCCTTAGCTTTCCGATGCCAGGGTGGACGCTGACACTCGATTCGTCTTCGGCGGTCCCAGGGTTGCCGGCATTGTTCGCCGAGCTCGACACGTTGGTGCTCGATGCCGGAGGTCGGCACTACTTCGCCAAGGATGCGTGCCTCGGTCCCGATGCCGCCCGTCGCGGATACCCTCGTCTGGCTGAGTGGCAGGCGACCCGCCAAGCCGTCGATCCGCAGCAGCGGTGGCAGAGCGATCTCGCCCGACGCCTCGAGCTGCTCGGCTAAGTCGTACAACTTCACGTGGGAGCTTCAATTGCAGAACGCATTCGGTGAGCCGCAACAGGTTTTGCTGCTGGGTGGCACGAGCGAGATCGGGCTTGCCATTGTCGCCGCCTTTCAGCAAACGACGCTTCGTCGGGTTGTGCTCGCCTGTCGTGATGTTGCCAAGGGTGAGTCGAAGGCGACTGCACTGCGACGCGACGGTCTCGATGTCAGTGTCGTCGAGTTTCACGGTGAGGACACAGCGAGCCACCAGGGCTTGATCGACGCGATTGCTGGCGATATCGACGTCGCGATCGTCGCCTTCGGCCAATTGGGCGACGCAGCGGTGACGGCCACCGACGTCGCTGCTGCCGCGGAGTTGTGCAACGTTGACTTCGTAGCAGCGGTCTCGGCCACGATTGCTGTTGGCAATCGGATGCGCCAGCAGGGCCACGGCGCGATCATGGTGATCAGCAGCATCGCCGGCGATCGTGTGCGCAAGGGCAATCCGGTGTATGGCGGAGCGAAGGCTGGCCTGGATGGTTTCGCACAGGGTTACGGCGACGCGGTTGCATCGGACGGCGTGCACGTGATGGTGCTGCGCCCCGGCTTTGTTCACTCGCAGATGACTGCGGGTATGGAGCCGGCTCCGTTTGCGACGACGCCTGAAGAAGTGGCGCAGATCGCGCTCGCCGGATTGGCTAGTCGCCGCCGCATTGTCTGGGCACCGAAGGTGCTGCGTCTCGTCTCGATCGCATTTCGTCACCTACCCGGCCCGGTTTGGCGCCGGGTTCCGTTTTGATGTCGACGCCGAACCTCGGGGATCTGTCAATCGAGCAACTCGCCGATGAAATGTGCGCTGCTCGTTGCTCGCGAGTGCATGTGTTGGCGTGGCGTGATCTCGACGACGTCGACGCCGGGGGATCCGAGGTGCACGCCGACAACTTCATGCGGCGTTGGGCAGCCGCGGGACTCGACATCACGCACAGGACCTCGCATGCAGTCGGTCTACCCGAAATCGCGCAGCGCAATGGCTACCGAGTAGTGCGTCGCGGCAGCAGATACAGCGTCTTTCCGCGAGCGGTAGCCAGCGAGCTGTGGTCACGGCGCGACTACGACGCGCTCGTGGAGATTTGGAACGGCGTGCCCTGGTTCAGCCCGCTGTGGTGTCACAAGCCACGGATCACCTTCCTGCACCACGTTCACGGCCCGATGTGGGATCAGATGTTGCCGGGGCCCTTGGCGGGCGTCGGCCGGTTCGTCGAAGCGCGCCTTGCCCCACCGTTCTACCGCCGCACGCTGACGCTGACACCAAGCGAGGCAACGCGTGATGAGCTGTTGCAACTCGGATTTCGGCCAAAGAGCGTGATCGCGATCGAGAACGGAATCGACGAGATGTTTCAGCCCGGCGGCGAATCGGCCGCGCAACCGACGATCATCTCGGTTGGTCGGCTGGCACCTGTCAAGCGCCAGGATGAACTGATCGAGGCCGCCGTGGTTGCCAAGCAGCGCGTACCCGAGTTGCAGTTGGTGATCGTGGGCGAAGGGCCGCTGCGGCCGGAACTCGAACGGCGTATCGACCAGCATCGTGCGCACGATTGGGTCACCCTCACCGGTCGCTTGACGCACGCGGAAGTCGTGGCCTTGTACCGGCGTGCGTGGCTGGTGACCAGTGCGTCGTTGGCCGAGGGTTGGGGGCTGACGTTGACCGAGGCGGCAGCATGCGGCACTCCCGCCGTGGCGACCGACATCAATGGGCATCGCAGCAGCGTTGTCGACGGGGTGACCGGAGTGCTTGCCCCACTCGAACGACTGGGCGACACGATCGCCGACGTGTTACTCGACAACCGGCGACGCGAAACACTCGCCCATGCGGCACTCGAACGAGCGCGCACGCTGACGTGGGAGTCATCGGCGCGCGGTGTGCTCGCCGGATTGCACAGTCAGGTACTCGCCAAGGCGCGTCATTCGAACTGATAGGTCCGACGCGAGAGAATCTCGCTGGTGCCCTTACGCAACTCAGGCTTCAAAAGGCGATCGAGTTGAATTCGCCCGCGATGACGACGGCGGCCGAACGTCAGAACGGCAGTCAGCAATCTGGCTGCTATCGCCTGCCCGCTGCGGTGCTGAACATCCGAGTCGTGCGCGGCTGCGATGAGTTCAGCTGAAGGGCTGCCGACGACGCGCGCCGCCACCGAACCCTGCCAGCGCAGCTCGATCACCCGATGGTCGAGGTGCTGATCGAGTAGGTCGGCGACCGCCTGGCGCATACCGCTGGCATCGAGGTAGCGGTCGATGTCGGCGTCGAAGTAGGGCGCGCTCTTGGCGGTGAAGACCACCATGTCTCCTTCGCGAGTGACCCACCACAGGTGACTCGGAAAGTCGACGATTTTGGCGCTGGCTGCTTCTGGGACCTCGATGTAACCAGCCTTGGCAACGCGCACCAGCTCGGCGATGACCAAGTCGGGTCGCACGACATGTTCCAGCACGTGCGAGCAGATCACATAGTCGAAAACCTTGTCGGCGAACGGCATCCCCGCCGCGTCGGCCTCGAATGTCGGTCGATCTACACGCGCGCTCGCGGCACCGGATCGTTGCCCACCATGGCTGCTATCGATGTAACGCTCGAGCAATACGTCGGCTCGCCAATGCGGTTTGTCACCGCTGCCGACATCGAGCACGATCGCGTCACGCTTGACCGGAATCTGCACTCGACGGCGATGGAAGGAGCGAACCCGCTCGACGATGCTCAAGAGTTTGAATGTAGTTGATGGGCCGCACACGGCTAACTTTGGCGGCTGTCATGCCGGGCGACGCAGCACTCAACGAATCCACCTTCAACGCGGATCGCGCGATGCGCACACTTGTGTTGGTCGCAGCGGTGATTCGCATCGCATCGTGGTTAACGAAGTGGAGCGAGCCGGTTGGGATCTACGACTCGTGGTACTACAGCGAGCAGGCTCGTCAGTTGACGAACGGGACCCTGTTCCGGGAACTGTTGGTCGATCTGCCATCGGCCGAACACGGTCCCTTGACGTCGATCCTGATGGCCCCGGTCAGCTGGGGCGACGACTTCGTTCGCTGGCAACGACTGATCACTGTGATCTGTGGCATCACGACCGTGTGGCTGTTGGGCCGCGTTGCGCGTCGGATCGGCGGCGACCGAGTGGGCGTCGCGGCGACCGCCATCGCCGCTCTCAGCCCGATCCTGTGGATCAGCGACGGGCTGGTGATGTCGGAGAGTGTCGGCATGATGGCGGTCGCCGCAGTGCTGTGGTTTGCACTCGACGCGGCGGACAACGGCACCCGCAGATCGACCGTAGTTGTGGGAATCGCACTCGGCTTAGCGACGCTCGTACGCAGCGAACTCGTGTTGCTGATCCCGGCGGTCGCGTTGTGGCTCGCCATTTCGCGATCGCAGCATGACCCGGATGTGAACGGCAAGGCCAACTGGCGCGCGGCAGCACGCGGTGCACTGCCTGCGCTCGCGGCTGCAGCGCTGGTGATCGCACCGTGGGTCGGGTTCAACCTTGCCCGTTTCGAACGGCCGGTGTTCCTTACGACCAACGAGGCGGGTGCGTTTCTCGGCGCCAATTGCCTCGACAGCTACAGCCCGATCGGCGACGGGGCGGGTGGATGGAGCCTGCTGTGCATCTTGGAAGATCCCGAGTATCACTACGGAGAGGAACCGAGCGTTCGCG
>JANWKM010000027.1 GCA_025451395.1 Ilumatobacteraceae bacterium | reverse complement strand
GCTCGCCTCTGCGGCTGCCACCGACTGACGGTTGGGCGCGATTTCGTGTTAGAAGTGACCGCTTCCGCGCCCACGTGCGCGGTTTGGTGCCAGTTGTGACACCCATCCGCGCCCAACGAATATGAGATATCGCAACCTTGGTTCATCGGATCTGCGGGTGTCGGTAATCGGGATCGGTGCGATCAACTTCGCCAACGAAGAGCGCATCACCGACATTGCCGAAAGCGGGCGGATCATCAACCACGCGCTCGATCTCGGGATCAACTTCATCGACACCGCTGACGCCTACGGCCACGGCCAATCCGAGGTGCACGTCGGCGAGGCGCTGCGCGGTCGTCGCGACCAGGCGATCATCGCGACCAAGTTCAAGCTCAGCAACTTTCGCGATGGCGACCCGTGGCCGGGTGCGACGGTGCGCCAGCGGATCATCAATAGCGTCGATCGCAGCCTGGCCAAGTTGCAGACCGATCACATCGACCTCTACCAGATTCATCACCCAGAGCCGCTCATCGCGCACGACGAGATTCTCGAGCCACTCAATGAGCTGGTCATGCAAGGGAAGGTCCGCTACATCGGCGAGTCGAACTATTCGGCGTGGCGTCACGCGCAAGCGAACGCAGTGGCCGAGCGCCACGGGTGGGCACCGTTCGTGTCTGTGCAGGGCTACTACAACTTGCTGCGGCGTCACGTCGAACTAGAAGTACTGCCCTTCTGCACGGCCAATAACGTTGGGTTCATTCCCTACCGCCCACTGGCTGATGGCTGGTTGAGTGGAAAGTACAGCGCGGATGCCGAGCAGGCGAGCACGACCCGACCGCGAGCAGTTGCGTTGCAGGCGCAGCAACGACGTCGCGAGGTCCTCACCGAGCTCACCGCGTTCGCAGCCGAACGCGGGCGATCCATGCTCGACCTGGCGTTCGCCTGGCTACTTGCTCATCCGGCGGTCGGCTCGGTAATTGCCGGTGTGTCGAATGTGGCGCAGACGGAAGCAAATGCAGCCGCGTCGGGCTGGGAGATGACGCGAGTCGAGCGCGACGCCATCGATGCCATCGTTGCCTGGGATGGCACCAGTGAAGAGGTCGAGGAACCCGGCGGCCACTCGATGAAGCCCGTGCGGTGAGTGCTCACACGATCTCGACCGCCGTATCAACGGTCGTGTCGAGTTCCGTATCAACTACCGCAGCGCCGCTGGCGCGCGCGGCACGACTGACGATCAGATAGGTGGCGAGCATGCCAGCTGCGCCGGCACCGATTCCAAACGCGAGCCGTGGACTGCCGGCATCGATGACCGTGCCAGCCAAGAGCCCCGACAACGGTTTGGCGCCGACGCTCGTGACGGCATAGAGCGCAAGGACGCGCCCGATCATTGCGTCGTCGGATTCGAGTTGCAGCCGAGTCTGGGCACCAATCTGAAACGCGGTCCCGGTGGCGCCGAGCAATGCCAGTCCAATGATCGCAAATGGCAACGACGGCGCCAGCGCCGTTATCAAGAGCGCGGTTGCCAGCGTCGTGCAGACCACGCGGAAGAACCGACCGGTGATCGTATGGACCCGCGCCACGACGAGTGTGCCGATGAACGCGCCGACTCCGAGCAGTCCAACAAGCAGGCCATACAGGTCGGCATCGCCGGTAAGTACCTGCGACGCGTACACCGGCAAGATCACCTGCCAGTTCCACGCGAAGACGAAGACAACCGCGCTCATCACCAGCGTTCGTCGAATCCGCCGGTTGTTCCATGCATACCGAAACCCGGCGCGAAGTTGACCCGGCTCACTGCCCAGGCGGTGATCCGGCCGGAGCTTGCTGCGGTCCATCAACGACAGCGAGGTGATGACCGCCGAGAAGCTGATTGCGTTGAAGAGGAAGCACCACGGCGCGCCGATGGCGACGACGAGCACTCCGCCGATCGCAGGACCGATGGTGCGCGTCAGCACCTCCATGCTCGAATTGAGGCTGACAGCATTAGGCAACTCGTCGTCAGTCGTCATATCGCGAATGAAGCTGCGGCGAACGGGGTTGTCGAAGACGTTGATGAAGCCCTGGAAGAAAACGACCGTGTAGATCAACTGCAGATTGACCGACCAGACGAATGCCGCGATCGCCAATGTGAGGGCGGCGAGTCCGTAAAGGCACTGAGTGGTGATGAAGAACTTCCTGCGATTGAACCGGCCGCTGAACAGGCTGCCCGGGATTCCGAACAACAGCAGCGGTCCGAAGCGAAGAACGGAGTGCAGCCCAACGGCAAACCCGCTGCCGGTGAGCTCGACGATCGTCCACATCTCGGCGGTCACCTGGAACCACATCCCGATTTGCGAAAAACCCTGGCCGGCGAGATAAAGGCGGAAATTCGGGTTCTGCAGCGACCGCGCCGCGCCGTGCTTCTTCACCCTGCCTCCCTTCTTCGGCAGCATAGTGGAACACCTATTTCGCTAGATGAGGGACCCAGATGAAGCCTCTAGTTATGCTCCGGCGATGGCAGCGGCCATCACGACCGGTTTGACGCACCTTGCGGTCAGCGTCCCCACCGGCACCTTGACACCGGCGTGGCGCCGCGACTTCCTCGATTTCTACGGCTCGGTTTTGGGCTGGACCGAGATCGAGAACGCGCCACGCCCCGATCGGTTCACGGTGGCTATCGGCGGAGGTTGTTACATGAACATTCGTGAACGAGCGGTCGCAATGGCATGTACCGACTACGAGCATTTCGGGGTGAGCGTCCAGTCGGCGGAAGATGCAGAGGCGCTGTTCGTCCAGCTTGGCGGCTCAGGCACCGATCTCGAACTGGGCCAAATGGTGCGCAGCGACGAGGGCACCCGGTCGTTCCGGTTCCGTTACCTGCTGCCATTGGCGATGGAGATTCAGTACTTCTCGCCGGGCGCGTCGGACATGTCGCCACGTCCGTGGGCCGCCCCTTGACGCCCCTTGACGATCGCGTGCGCCAGGGTCCATAGTAGGGCCGGTTGTGGAACGAGTGTTCCAGAACTGCTCGCCTCCGGGCGGGTGCCGAATCAGGCAGATCTCTTTGGGGGAGGAACATTGAAAGCCAAACGAACCACTTTGCCGCTTCTCGTGGCATTCGGATTCGCAATCACGATGGTTTCCTGCGGTGACGATGAGAAATCATCGGATACCACCGCAGCACCAGAAACCACCACGGCCTCGTCGGACGCTGCCGATACGACAGCCGCCGCCGACCCGTTCGATGCCGAGTGGGCGGACTTGATCGCCGCCGCACAGGCTGAGGGCACAATCTCGTTCGTGTCGGGACCCGGCGTCGAGGAAGATCAACCGTTCTTCGATGCGTTCGGTGAGATCTTCGGTCTGGACATCGAAAACTTCGGTGGACCAACCCCGGACGTGACGGCTCGCGTATCGGCCGAGCGCGATCAGGGCATCTACGACTACGACATCGGCAACCTCGGTGGCAGTGGAACCGAGAACTTCATCGAGGCCGGCTTCTTCGAAGAAGACCTGGAGAGCTTGTTCATCCTGCCGGACCTGTTGGCGAAGAAGGCGTTCCCGATGGACTATTACCCCTTTGTCGACACGGGGCATCAGTGCATCTATTACGCGATCGAGGCCGAAGGCAACATCGGGGCGTTCTATTACAACACCGACACTGTGTCGCAGGAGGATTACGACAGCCTCAACTCATGGTTCGACCTCACCACCAATCCGCGCTGGAAGGATCGCATCATCATCGGCGACATCAACTCCGGCGAGGCCAGCCAGGACCGCGCGTTGGCGTGGGTGCTGCTCGGCCAGGAGTGGTTCGATGGTCTGCTCCGTGACCAGACTCCGACCGTGATGCTCTATGGCTCCGCCCGCGAGTACACAGACGCTCTTGCCAGAGGTGACTTCGACATCGGACTGTTCCCGCCAGGTGACGCCGCACTACAGGAAGCCATCGACCAGGGGCTGCCCATCGCGCAGATGGACAAGACCATGAGCGAAGGCAGCCCGCGCGGCACCATCCAGCGCACCTGCATCATGAAGGACGCGCCGCATCCGAATGCCGCCAAGTTGTTCCTGAACTGGATCTTCTCGGAGGAGGGCGGCACCACCTACAACGCAACGACCGGCCGCTCGGGTCGTACACATATCCGGATGGATGTGCCGATCGGCAACATCGACCCGGTTGTCTACGAGTACGCGCACAATGAAGACATCCCGGTGCTCGACGAACTCAACGACGTGCTGCAGGCAGCCTTCGGAGAGTCGGAGGCATACCTGGCGGCGATATTCGCCGAGTTGGGGATCGTCCCCGGCGGTTGACGCCAGTCAGATAGCAACGAACACATATTTGAGAACGGCAGTGGCCCCGCTTCGGCGGGGCCACCGTCCGTTTCAGCGCCTTTCAATCGGAGGTCACACGAACATCGCTTTACTTCAGGACGGACTTCGCGATTTCCATGAAATTCGCCATCGCCGCGATGTGCTCATCGAGGTTTCTCAAACCGCACTGGCGCGTCTTGAACTCGACGTAGTCAGCGCCGAAGTCCTTCCAGCCTCGGATGTACTCGCCCAGTTCATCGTCCGTCTTGCGCGGCGCGTGGTCGGGGCCTTCGCCGCTGCCGGTTCGAAGGTTGATTCGCGGTTCGAACCCGATGGTCGATGGATCGCGTCCCGCTTCGAGCGCTGCTTCATAGATCCGCTCGCGCACCTCGTAGGCCTTGTCGCCCGGAACCCACGGCGGAAGAACCCCGTCGGCAAGCTGCCCGATTCGCTGGAAGACCTGCGGTGGCGGGTCCCAGTTCATCCCCATCCAGATCGGGATCGGTCGTTGCGGCAGTGGGTTGAGTCCGACCTCAGGGAACTTGTGCCACTTGCCGTCGAACGACACCGGCGATTTCGTCCACAAGAGCCGCAGTACTTCGATCTGTTCAATGACCCGAGCACCGCGCTCCTTGTACAGGTCGCCGACGCCGAGCAACTCGTATTCGACGGGCACCGATCCGATGCCTACTCCGAGTCGGATCTTCCCACCGGTCAGTGCGTCGATCGTCGCAACTTGTTTTGCGGTAAGAGCGGTAGGTCGATAGCCGACATTCAAGATGTCGGTCAAGAAGCCGAGGGAGTTTGTGATGCCGGCCATGTGCGCGATCATCGTCAGTGCTTCACCGAACGCGTAGTACGGCGGAAAATGAGATCGACGCCCGAGCGCCGCGTCGCTGACGCCGGCGATGTGATCGAACGTCGTGACGTGGTCGAAACCGAGATCTTCGGCCGCGTGAATGAAGGCCCTCACCGTGCCCGTATCGATCGGCACGTCAAAGTCTGGCCACCGAATGCCGAACTTGATTTCTCCCACGACGGCCAAACGTAAACGAACTAGCGAGATCGAAGCAAGAATGATGAACGTGGACACGATCACAGAGCAACTAGTGACCTATACATCGGAGTTCTCCGAATCGGTGATCACTGAGTCTGTCCGAGACGCGATGCGTTCTCATCTTATGGACACCGTCGCGTGTGCAATCGCGGGTTACGACCTTCCCGCTCCGCGAGCCGCGCGCCTCGTGGCCAATGCGTGTCCGGACGCCAATGGCGCCACGCTGTTCGGTGATGGAACTCGAGTCATGCCCGAGATGTCGGCATTTGCGAATGCAACAGCGGTGCGCAGCACGGAGTGGAACGACGGCATGCTCGCGATGGGTGGTGGTCACGCAAGCGACATGATCCCCGCCATCTTGGGAGTCGGCGAAGTCATCGGCGCCTCGCCACAGGACGTGTTCACATCGATGGTGCTTGCGTACGAATTGCTCGGCGCACTCGGCAACACCTTCTACCGCCGAAAGATGAACTGGGGGATCGGAACGAATGTGTGCCCTTCCGCCGCGTTGGCGATCGGCAAGCTGATGGGTCTCAACAATCAGCAATTGGCGTGGACAACGGCGCATGCTGTTCTCACCGTTCCGCTGGGTGCCGACGGTGGACACGGGACGATGGTCAAAGGCGCGTCCGTTGCGAAGGTTCTGCGGACGGCGATCTTCGCCGCCAACCTCGCCAAGGCGGGAATGGCAGCAACGTCGCGTCCCTACGACGGACTGGGTGGGGTCTTCGACAAGGTGTCGCTGGCACCATTCGAGCTGACGCTGCCCGCGATGCCTGGCGGTCCGATGGTCGTCGAAACGTCGTACCTGAAGCGGTATCCAACCGAGGCGCACTCACAAGCGCTGTTGGGCTTCGTGATTGAAAAGGTACGGCCGTGGACGACAGCGGAAGAGCTCGAGTCGTTCGACATCGAGACCTATTGGCACGCCGTCGATTCACTCGGTCGTCGCGATAAAGACGCGTGGGACCCTAGGACTCGTGAGCGCGCGGACCACAGCATGCCCTACCTGTTAACCGTCGCGCTGCTGGACGGGAAGATCTCGTACCGATCGTCATTCACCCCAGAGCGGGTCGCCGATCCGACTTTGCGCCCGATCATGGCGAAGATCAGCATTCGTGAGAACGAAGCGATCACGGCCAACTATCGACCACCTGGCATGGAGATCATCGGGAATCCGCTGTACCGCGTCAGGCTGCGCAAGAAGTCGGGCGAAGAGCTGAATGAGGATGTGACCTTTCCGAAGGGTCACTACTACAACCCCATGACCGTCGCCGACATCGACGCGAAATTCAATGACGCCTGTGACGGAGTGGTGAGCGACGCGCAAAGAGAAGAGATCCGCACCGCGTGGTGGGGATTCGACAAGGGGTCGAACCTCGCCGAGCCCATCGCAACACTTGCAAGGTACAGCTGAGCGAAATGGAAATGGATGCCCCGACGAAGTCGATTGTCGACTTCGTGCGTTCCTCGGACTACTCAGCACTGCCGCCAGCGTGCGTCCACGGCATCGTGCGCAATCTTGTCGATGCTGTCGGGTGTGCAGCAGCCGGCTTCAACGGCGACGGAGCCGTCATCGGGCGACAGCTTGCGGCCGCGACCCGTGGAGACTTCGCCGCGTCGGCGTTCGGTCTTCCCAACTTGACCCAGGCGGAGTTCGCGATCCTGACCAACGCAGCAGCAGTCCGTGATCGCGACTGGCACGACGGCGGACTCGACGCGGGTCATCCGAGCGACGCGTCCTCGGCGATGATCGCCGTCGCGGAGGCGACGCACGCCAGCATCCATGACCTCATCGCTGCCATTTACATCTCATACGAAGTGGTGGGCGCTCTCGGCAAGGATGGTCAGTTCAACGGCAAGGGTTTACGGACCTTCATCATCGCTCTTGCGACCGTGGCGGGTGTCGGCAAGCTGTTGCGGCTCACCGACGATCAGCTCGCTAACGCCCTTTCGATATCGATGGCAGCGAGCCTGCCGCTCAACATCGATCAGTTGATTCGTCAGTCGCACTGGAAGTCGATGGGAGCGGCCTATGCGTCGATGAACGCGACGCTGGCGGCGCGGCTCGCGCAGCAGGGGCTGACCGGACCGCCGCATGTCTTCGACGGCAAAGGTGCGGTATGGGACACGGTGACCGATCGCTTCGATCTCGGACACATCGGCGTCCCGGTCGACGGCAAGACCGTTCCTGAGCGCGTCTCACATAAGTTCTTTCCGTGCTCCACCGAGAGCCAAGGTCCACTCGCGTTGATGCTGGACCTCAGAAAGACGATCGCTCCTGCAGACATCGCGTCGATGACGGTGACGGTGACCGATGTCTCGTGGCATCTTGGAGCGGGCGAGCGCACGCCCGACAACCGACGATGGGACCCACCGACCAAAGACGTCGCCAATCACAGCTTGCCGTACTTGCTGGCGAAGGCGCTCGTCGATGGCCCGATCACCACCAGCAGCTTCACGCTCGACGCAGTTCGCGACCCCTCGCTGCGCCCGCTGATGCAAAAGATCACGGTGAATAAGAGCGACGAATTCAGTGCTCGACGCAAGTCCACCCACGAGGAAAACGCGGTGATCGAGATCGCCCTGTCGGACGGCAGCACAATCCGTCGCGAGTCACGCCATCCCCGTGGTCATGCCGCCAACCCGATGACTGATGACGAGCTGACCCAAAAATTCGATGGCTCGGTCGCGGCGGTCCTATCGGCGTCCGCTCACGCCGAGCTACGCGACCGTTTGTGGAACTTGCCCAACGAGGCAGATCTCGGCGCGATCACTGCGCTGTTCCGCCAGTTTACGAACTCTCGCTGACAGCGTCGATGCGCCGCGTCGCCTCCGCGAAGACATCCGCCGGAAGCGGTCCGCGGCGAGCCGCGGCGAGATTGCCGCGCAGGTGCTCGACGCTGCTGGTGCCGACGATCGTTGTCGACAGCGCCGGCAAACCGAGCGTGTAGCGCAAGACAAAGTGCGTTGGCGTCTCGCCGTCGAGCAGATCGTCGAGTTGCGCGTCGTGCCAGCTCTGCCACACATCGGCCTTTCCGCGCCCCTCGCCGGGTTCGCCGCGGGCCATTCCACCACGGACGATGATGCCGGCACCGGCGGCTGCGGCGTCGCCGATCACTTGCTCGTGCTCGCGCTCAAGCAATGAGTAGGGAACCTGGAACACATCAAAGACCCCCATCGCAACATGGTCGGGCATGTGCGGCAGCGTCGACGACGAGCCGATGAAGCGAACCTTTCCTTCCTGCCGCAATTGGCGAAGGGCATCGAGACCACCTTCGGTCTCCTTGACCTCGCGAGACGTGTTGAGGTGTATTTGCTCGAGGTCGAGATCGTTGGTCTGAATTACCTGCTGCTCGATCGCCTCGGTCAGACTGCCCGGTCGGGTGACGGTATTCGCCGTGGTTT
>JANWKM010000026.1 GCA_025451395.1 Ilumatobacteraceae bacterium | reverse complement strand
GAGGACGAGCACCAGCAGGCCACTGAAGACGACGACGGCGGCGCTGATTCTTCGGCGGTGGTGGCCTTCGCCGAGCAGGCGCCACCCCGCAAGAGCCGCTAACACAACGCTGGACTCGCGTAGCGCGGTGACATAGCCGACCGGCGCGTGCTTGAAAGCGACAATCACCATGCCGTAGGTGACGACGGTTGCGAGGCCGGTGACGAATGCGCGGCGCCAGTTGGCGCGGAACATCGCCGACATGTCGGCGGGTCGACGAATGATCAGCGCGAACGTGGTGTTGGTGATGCCACCCGCGCACATCGTGGCCAACACGAATCCGATCGTGTCGTCGATCGAGCGCACGCCCGTAGCGTCGATCGTTGAGTAGACGCCGATCGAGACGGCCGCCAACAGCGCGAGACCGAGGCTCGCACCGCGTGGGCCGTACGCGAGCAGCACCAAACCACACACGACGATCCCAATCCCCACGATCTCGAGTGGCGTGAGGTGATCGTGCAGTGCAACGACACCACCAATCGCCGCCAGCGCAGCACCGCCACCACGAGCCACCGGGTAGCTGACCGAAAAGTCGCCTGTGTTGTATGCGCGTGCCAGCAACCACATGTACGGAACGTGCACGCAACCGCTGGCCGCGGCCCACACGTATCCCTGCCACGGCATTCCCCAGATCAGCTGGTAAGCGATCAGCAGCGGCAGCGTCATCAATCCGGCGGCGAAGAACTGTGCCCACAACACCAGATAGCGGTCGCCCTCCGCGCGTTTGGCGACCAGGTTCCAGCCCGCGTGCAGCACCGCGGCCGACAACGCGAGAACGGTGGCGAGCAGCACTTGTTCTGCTCAGGACACGGTTTGTCGAGTGTCGGTGGCGATGCGGTCGCGTCTTCGTGCGCGCGGTTTGCGCACCCACTGGCGCCCGAACAGGAAAATGACTGGCAACGTGAACAGCAGCGGCCCGATGAACGCGAGCGGACGTGTCAGCCACCAACCAACCGTCGGCGCGCGCACCTCGTTGCGATTCCCCGCGATCGCATACCGCACCGCGAGATAGAACGCCAAGCCGGTCGTGTGGAACAAGAACAACGGCATCGAGAAGCGGTTGATCGTGTCGTTGAGTCGCTGCCATCGCGGGCGTTGAAGACGTATCTCCATCGCCGGACGCAGGATCTCTGCCACACCGGCTTGGAAGGCGACCAGCGCGACGATGCACAACGTTGGTGGTGCCATGTTCGACCTCTCGCCCGGAACTCCGACCATTGAGCCCGGATACAAACCACTGAAAACGAACCCGCTTAGTCCCGCCAAACCCGCCCATAGCAACGTCCAGTCGGTGCGTCGCGCAGCGGCGACGAGTCGGTCGTAGAAGAACCCGAGCTGGTGGCACAAACCCCAGACCGCGATCATGTTGACCATGCCAAGCCATTCCCAGCCGTAGCGAAAGCGA
Organism: Ilumatobacteraceae bacterium; assembly: GCA_025451395.1. GTDB lineage: Bacteria > Actinomycetota > Acidimicrobiia > Acidimicrobiales > Ilumatobacteraceae > UBA668. The sequence goes on along the minus strand of JANWKM010000026.1, from coordinate 5,691 downwards.
ACAATGTCGACGGTGCCGGCGATGGCGGCGAGGAACACGAGCACGATCGAATCCCAACGGTCGTGCAACCACAGGAACACGGGCAGCAGCGCAACTAGCATCAGATACACGCCCATGAACCACAGCGGGCTCACCACCAGTAGTACACCGCGGCCGATCCACCGAAGATTGAAGATCGCGCCGAGGATGATGCCGAGTGCGATCCACACCAGCAGTAAGGCGAACGCGGGCACTGCAAGGCGCCGTAATCGTCGGCCGACGAATCGCCAGATCGAGTCGCCGCTTGCTCGCGCCTTTCGCCATGCGTTCAGGTGCGAGTAGCCGCCGACGTAGAAGAACAGCGGCATGACCTGCAACAGCCATGTCGCCATCCACAAGCCAGTTGTGAATCCGATCGGACTGGTCGCATGTGGACCGTCGTCTTGCCAAATCACGATCGTGAAAACCCAATGCCACGCAACCACGACCAGCAATCTGAATGCGCGCAGAAAGTCGATGTAGTAGTTGCGCGCCGTCGGCGAGCCAGAAGTTTCAGTCACCGCTACCCTCGGATCGTGGCGATTGATGCACCTTTCGATCGTAGGCGCTGGCGTGATGCCACCGCTGGTGTCGGGCTGGTACTGATAGTCGCCAACCTGATGTCGAATCGTGTGCTGCCGGCGTGGGCTTACCTGCCGTGGAACATCATCGTTGCGTTCGCCATCGTCGCGCTCGCGCTGCGGGCTACGACGCACGAGCAACTCGCCTTCACACACTGGAAACGGGGAGCTGCTTGGGGAACGGTGCTGACGTTGCTCACGATCGCGGTGCTCGCGCTGGCGATCACGATGCCGGTGTTCAACGAGCTGTATCACGACCGTCGCGTCGAGGCGGGGATAGGCACGTGGCTGTATCAGGCGGTCGTACGTATTCCGTTCGGCACCGTATTACTGGAGGAGGTCGCCTTCCGCGGTGTGCTGCCGGGGTTGTTCATGCTGCGTTGGGGCGTACTGCGCGGATGCATCGCTGCGTCGCTTTGTTTTGGTTTGTGGCACGTACTGCCGGCGCTGACGCTGAACGAAGTCAATCCGGTCGCGACGCGCGTGTTCGGAACTGGCGCAGGCGGGGTTGCGATAGCGGTCCTCTTCGCCGTGGGCAGCACCGCCATCGTCGGCATGTGGTTCTGCTGGATTCGACTTCGCTCGGGCAGTGTGCTCGCCACGATGATGGCGCACGTCGCGTCGAACTCGGGTGCGTACACGATCGCATGGCTGGTGGCGCGCTAGCTCGCGCAGCGATTACGGCAGCTGTGCGCGCAGAACACTTGCGATGTCGACACACATCGCCTGCACGTCGGGAATCGACTCCGGCCGCAACGTGCCAGAGGTGCTGCAAATGATCATCACGCCGTTATCGAGCACGACAGCCGAACCACCACCACTCGAATACGCCTCCCCACCGGGCGGGCCGGGTACGTCGACATCGGTCGCGAGGCGTGAAGACTCGAACAGCGCAGCGATGTCGTCCTCGGTGAGGCCTGGCTGCGGCGCGTTATACGTGAGCGACACCTGGGCGATGTACGGCGGGTACGCAGTGCTGATGTCAATATTCGGCTCGTCGGTCGACGTGAACAGGCAACCATGTCCGGTCGCGTCGGGAGCCGAAGTCATCGGTCGGCCGCCGACGATCTGACCAACGGTTGCGGCATCGACAACGTCGCAGACTGCGGGCAGTGGTTCCGGCGTGTTCGCGACCTCGTCCACTTGCTCGGTTTCGGCAACGGACTCGGCTGTCGTGTCATCAGTGGACTTGTCGTCGTCGCCGCCTAACAATGCAATTCCGAGAATTGCCGCCACTATCGCGGCCACCACGGCGGCGGCGATGGCCCACTTCTTCTTGGCGATCTCCTTCGCCTTCTTGCCAGATCCGTCGAGATCGTCTCCTGGTGGGTGTTGCAACATGAAGCCTCCCTTTCGCAAAGCGTAGATCGGTGACGCTGTGGCCCCGGACGCGATTGCTCCACCGTTAGCCTTGCTCCGATGGAACGGCCGATCGGAATGTTCGACAGTGGGTTCGGTGGACTCACCGTTGCCCGCGCCGTTATCGATCTGTTGCCGGACGAGGACCTAGTTTACGTCGGCGACACTGGCCGCTATCCGTATGGCCCCCGGCCGCAGGCCGAGGTGCGCGAGTTCGCCCGTCAATTGGCGTGGAGCCTCGTCAAACAGCACGACGTGAAAGCATTGATCGTCGCGTGCAATACGGCCTCCGCAGCTGCCCTCGATTTGCTCGAATCCGAAATGCCCGTGCTGGTCATCGACGTCGTCGCTCCCGGTGCGCGGGCCCTGGTCGGTGCGACGCGCACCGGCAAGGTCGGCGTCATCGGAACCGTGGGCACGATCGGGTCAGGCGCGTACGACCGCGCCGTCGCTGCTGCAGCCGCGGCCACTGGTCGCGATGTGCAGCTGACCGCCACTGCCTGCCCCGGCTTCGTCGAGTTCGTCGAGCGTGGCCAGACCAGCGGCGAGGAAGTCACCATCTTGGCCGAGCGACTGCTCGCACCGATTCAACAGGCCGGTGTCGACGCGCTGTTGCTTGGGTGTACGCACTATCCCTACCTCGCGGAAGTCATCAGCGCGGTGATGGGTCCCGACGTCACGTTGGTCAACAGTGCCGACGAGACCGCCATTGCCGCGCGCGACGAACTCACTTCGGCAGGTCTTCTGCGAGTTCCCGATGGGCGACAAGCAGTGCACCGCTTCCGGTCCAGCGGCGACATCTCGTGGTTCGCCGATCTTGGTGGTCGACTGCTTGGGCCCGAGCTGCGCGACGCCGAACACTGGCACCCGTGATGCTCCGTCCCGATGGACGCGCCGACGATGAATTGCGCCCGATCACCTTCGAGCGCGACTACACCGAAATGGCGGCCGGCAGCGTGTTGGTCACCTTCGGCAAGACGCGAGTGTTGTGCACTGCTTCGATCGATGAAGACGTGCCGCGGTGGATGCGGGGCAGCGGCAAGGGTTGGGTTACCGCCGAATATTCGATGCTGCCGGGTTCCTCCGCCGAGCGCATCGATCGCGAAGCCGCGAAAGGCAAGCAGAGTGGTCGCACGGTCGAGATACAGCGGCTGATTGGTCGTGCCTTGCGCGCGTCGTGCGACATGCAGCTTCTCGGCGAGCGACAGGTCATCGTCGACTGCGATGTGTTGCAGGCCGACGGTGGCACGCGCACCGCCAGCATCTGTGGCGGCTACCTCGCGCTGCACGACGCGCTCTCACGCCTGGTGCAGAGCAAGGCAATTAAGCAGCACCCGTTGCACTCGTACTGCGCGGCGATCAGCGTCGGGATCGTCGACGGCATACCGATGCTCGACCTTCCGTACGTGGAGGACTCGACGGCTGAGGTCGATATGAACGTTGTCGTGCTAGGACAACCGGGATCGGAACCGACGTTCGTCGAGGTGCAGGGGACGGCCGAGGGTAAAGCATTCAGTCGCAGCGAGCTCGATTCGCTGCTCGGCCTCGCAACGAAGGGAATCGGGGAGATCATCGAGCTGCAGGCGCTGTTGGTGGCCGAAGCCCCGTCGCCGCGCGCGACGAAGTAGCGGTGTCTCTTCCGCGACTGGTCTCCGCGACGGCCAACCCGCATAAGGTCGCCGAGATTGCCGACATACTCGACGGCCTCGTTGAACTGCTGCCGCGACCGGCCGACCTGCCCGATGTGGTCGAAGATGCCGGCACGCTCGAAGGAAACGCGAGATTGAAGGCGGCCGCAGTATGTGTCGCGACCGGAATGCCCTCGGTCAGCGACGACACCGGCCTATTCGTCAACGCACTCGACGGCCAACCAGGGGTCGACACCGCCTATTACGCGGGCCCGAATGCGACGTACGCAGAGAACCGAGCCAAACTGCTCGCCGCGTTGGCGGACAGCAGCGACCGATCCGCCTTGTTCCGAACGGTAGTGATGGTGGTGCGGCCCGATGGCAGCGAGTTAGTTGCGACCGGCGTATGCCACGGAACGATTGCCACCGCCGAGTTAGGTACGCGCGGTTTCGGTTACGACCCGATCTTCATTCCGCGCGAGGGCGACGGCAGGTCGTTCAGCCAAATGACCGATGCGGAGAAAAACGCCATCTCGCACCGCGGTCGAGCGTTCCAAGCACTGGTCACGGCGTTGCGCGAGCGAGCAACCATTAGGCCTGACTAAGACTCTGACTCGATATGGAGCCGTCTGCGCTGTCCCCCGAGCTGGAGTGGGAGCCGACGATTGTCCCCGGTGATGATGCTTCGTTCGTGGACATGGTTGGCGATGAGCTTCCACGACTGCAGCGCATCGCGCGTCTGCTCGTCGGTTCTGTCGATGGTGCCGACGACTTGGTCGCGGAGGCGATCGCCCGCACGCTTCCGAAGTGGCGGGGAGGTTCAATCGCTGACCCTCCCGCGTATTTGCGGCGCGTGATGGTCAACGTCGCCCACCGTCGATGGCGCCGGCGCCGGCTCGCGCTCCGGCGCGACCATGCATCGCTTGACTGGATGCAACCCGTCGCCGACATCGAAGCTGGTGCCACCGAGCGCGATCGCACGCTGCGTGCACTTGGCAGATTGCCCTCGCGCCGACGTGCCGTGGTGGTGTTGCGGTTCTACGACGACTTGCCCGAAGCCGAGATTGCCGATGTGCTTGGCGTTGGTGTCGGAACCGTCAAGTCGACATTGTCGCGGGCGATCGAGCAACTTCGCGCCGAGCTTGGGACTCTTGAGAGTTCATGAGCGAAAAAACACAAGACCTATTGCGCAGGCATCTTCAATCAGTCGAGTCGGTCGATGTGCCATCGGCGGCGGTCGTTGGTGAAGGTATTGCGCGGTTCGAACGCCGCGTCGCGCGCCGTCGACGCGCCCTCGCTTCCACGAGCGCGATCGCAGCTGTGGCGCTGGTGCTCGCGGTCGTGTGGAACACGTCGGCTAGCCCGCAGCAGATCACAGGGGCTGACTCAGTGCCAGGCACGACGGCATCGCTCTCTACCGACGTTCCGCCCACGACATCCGTCGGCACCGGTCCGTGGACGGCAATCCCGGTTGGCCCGTTTAAGCCGATTACCGGAGCGACCGTCGTATGGACCGGGACCGAAGCAATGATGATCGGGGGCACCTTCGCCGATGGCCGCTGGTCGGGTATCGATGCCTACAACCCGACCACATCGACGTGGCGGGTGGTGGCACAGAACGGAACATTCGGCGCAATCGGCGGCGATAACCCGATCGCGTTCTGGTCTGGCACCGCATTAGTGCTGATCGATACCGCCGAGCTGGCTGTTCCGACCTACGACGTTGCCGCTGATGAGCTTGTCGATGAGCTGAGGATTTTCTCGGTGGCGTCGGAGACGCAGGTCATCGACGCGACGGTTCCGTGGGTGTGGACCGGTAGAGAGTTGCTCGTGTGGCCAAAGCCCGTTGGCACGGCGTCGGCTCCAACACCAATCGTTTTTGACACGGTGACGGGTAAATCGCGCACGCTCGCGGAACCACCAATCGAAGCGCGCGCAGACGCCGCGTCGATCTGGACCGGTACGGAATGGATTGTCTGGGGCGGCAGCGGCGAGTCGGGCTACTTCGCAGATGGTGCGGCGTACAACCCGACGACCGACGCGTGGAGAATGTTGTCGCCATCGCCCTTGTCGGCGAGGAACGGACCCGGCGTGTGGACGGGCAG
>JANWKM010000025.1 GCA_025451395.1 Ilumatobacteraceae bacterium | reverse complement strand
GGCGGACCACGCTCCATCGATTCTTGGGTTGCTGACCGCGGTGATTCTGCTGGCCGGATTACGCGGGGGAGCGCAGGGTGGACCGGTCGCGCTCGAGGCAGCCGACGTCGTGCACGTGATGCTGTCGCCGGTCGACCGTCGTCGCGCGCTATTACGTCCGGCGCTGCAACGCGTCCGCGGCGCGATCTTCGTTGGCGCAACTGCGGGTGCGATCACCGGTCAACTGGCCGGTCGGCGTCTACCGGGAACGCTGTTTTCCTGGGCCGCCGGAGGTGCGTTGTTCGGTGCCAGCGTGGCGATGTTGTGGGCCGGGGCGGCGCTGCTTGCTCACACCGCGCTCGCGCAAGAGTTGCGTATGCCGCGTTGGGTGGCGACCGCCATCGGCACGGCTGTGGTTGCGTGGCAGTCGGCGGCTGTCGCGTTCGGCGTGCCCGGACCGCTTGATTCGTTCGGCAGCCTTGGGCTGTGGGGTTGGCGGCAACACCCGATTGATCTGATCGCTGTTGCGGTCGGGGTCGTGGCGGTGACAGCGGGACTTTTGCTGCTCAGCCGTATCTCGCTGGAAGCACTTGCGCGCCGTAGTGCACTCGTCGCCCAGTTGCGTTTCGCGGTGACGATGCAAGATCTACGCACGGTCATTCTGCTGCGACGGCAACTCAACCAAGAGCGCACTCGGCGCAATCCGTGGCGACGGTTGCGAACTGTTACTCCTGTTGGCCGTAAGGGTCATGCCGGGCGATCACTCACGCGCTCGGTGGTCCGTCGCGGCTGGCACGGGTTGCTGCGCTTTCCCGCTACTCGCCTCGTGCGCATTACCGCGCTGGCGGTGGCATTCGGTGTCCTGCAAGCGGTCGTGGTGCGTGGCACGACGCCGGCCGTGCTTGCCAGCGCGCTCGTCGCATTCGTGATTGGCCTAGAGGTGATGGAACCGTTGTCGCAGGAAGTCGACCAACCCGATCGCACCGACAGCTATCCGATCGATCGTGGTGAACTTCTTGCCCGCCATCTGCTGGCGCCAACAGTTGCGCTGCTGCCCTTCGCGATCATCGCCGGTATTGCAGCAACGCTCACGCTCGGTAGCACCGACGCCATCGTGCCGGCGGCGATCTTCGCCCTTCCCAATCTGATCGCTGCCTCGGCGGGCGGGGTCGTCAGCGTCGTGCGTGATGCGCCCGACCCGTTCAGCGCCGACAAACAACAGTCGTTCGTGCCTCCCGAGATGGCCGGCTTCGGCGCCACGGTGCGACTGCTATGGCCGATAGTGATCAGCGCGTTCGGTTGCTCGATGGTCTTCATCCTGCGCGCCGCTGTTGATTCAGGCAATGCAAATAATGCAAATGATGCAAACAACGGCCCTCTCGTTGCTGCCGCCATCCGCGGTGCAGTTGGATCGGTGCTGCTGGCGTTGCTCGTCGCTTACTGGGTCAAAGTGCGCGATCGGATTCGCCGCAAGTTCAAAGCCTTCATGGCGGCGGGGCGCGCTCAGGCGGCCGGAGCGCGATGACTGTGCCGTTAACTAAGGGCCTGCACGACGTTGCGCTGCGCACGATGCAGCTGAGCAAGGACTACGGCGATCGGCCGGCGGTCTTGCCACTCGATCTGCAGGTGCCCTTCGGCGAGCACGTTGCGCTCGTCGGCCACAACGGCAGCGGCAAGACGACATTGCTGAAGATGATCGCCGGTCTCCTCGACCCGACCGGTGGCAGCGCGCGAATCGGCGGCCACCTGTCGGGAAGCGCGCCGGCACGTGCCGCCCTCAGCTGGCTCTCGGACGCGCCGACGTTCTACGACGATCTGTCGCTGCGTGAACATCTCGAGTACGTCGCCCGTCTGCACGGTGTCGATGCCGGCGTTAACGGCAGCTCGAACCGCGCCGAGGAATTGCTCGAGCGTCTGCAACTACAGAATCGCGGCGACGACATACCCACCACGTTCAGCAGAGGTCTACGCCAGAAGGCGTCGATTGCCATCGCGCTGGTGCGACCGTTTCAGGTATTGCTCGTCGATGAACCATTTGTGGGACTCGATGAGGCTGGCAAGCAATCACTGCTCGATCTGCTCGATGAAGCCGCGGCAGACGGTCGCACGCTTGTGGTCGCAACTCATGAGTTGGCATTCGTTGACCGCGTGCAGCGGTTGCTGGCGTTACGCGACGGGGAATTGGTGTACGACGGACCGCCTGGTGACGCCGATGTCCGTCAGCTGGTACGGGCAGGCTGAGTTCCGCGATACTGTGCGGCCTATGTTGGAATTCGCCACCGCCAGTGCACCGTCAAAAGACCCATCCGCTCTCGCCGCCATCCTCACCCAGAAATCGGCTGATGGATGGAACGTGGTCGGCATCACGTCCACGACCAGTGAAGTCACCGCGTTTCTCAGTCGGGTGGCCATTTCAGCTCCCGCTGCGTCGGCCAGCCCTGCATATGCGCCCGCGTCGGCGAGCACCCCTGCAGCCGAGCCTGCCGGCTGGGCCGTCGCTCCCGAACCTTCGCCGGCACCCGCGGCGATGGCACCGATCTCGACACCTGCGTATCAGCCAGCCGCTTCGGCTGCTCCGGCAGTTCCCGCGGGTTGGTACGCCGACCCGGCCGGTCGCTTCGATCTGCGTTACTGGGACGGCGGAGCGTGGACCGAGCACGTCTCGCGCGCGGGTCAGCAGTACACCGACCCACCCAACGCATAATCACTCCGTAGTCTGCACGTCATGCGTGCCACGTCGATAGGTCACGCGGGCATCCTCGTCGACACGCTCGACGGTTCGATCGTTTGCGACCCGTGGTTCTCGCCGCAGTTCTTCGGCTCGTGGTTCGTATTCCCGCGTAACGATCAACTCACCGCCGAGTTGATGCAGCGCATTTGCAACCCGACCTATCTCTACATCTCGCACATCCACGCCGATCATCTCGACGAAGAGTGGCTCGCCGCCAATATGAGCAAGGACACGACTGTTCTTGTCCCTGGCTATCCCACTCGCGAACTCGAGCGCATCATGTTGCGACTCGGGTTCCGCAACATTGTTCGTACCTTCGACGGTGAGGAAGTCGCACTTGGGCCGAACCTGACCATCGCGATTCACTGCGAAACCAGCATGACCGACGGACCCGGCGGCGACTCGGCGCTGATGATCAGCGACGGCAGCGCTCGGCTCGTGAATCAGAACGACTGTCGCACCAACGACCTCGATGCGCTACGTCGGCATGGCCCAGTCGATTTGCACTGGTTGCAGTACAGCGGCGCGATTTGGTACCCGATGGTCTACGAAGAGTCGCCCGCGCGCATGCGGGAACTGGTCGATGCCAAGGTGGCGAGTCAATATCAGCGTGCGCTGCGCTACGTCGAAGCGATCGATGCGCGCGTGGTGGTGCCGAGTGCCGGGCCACCTGTGTTTCTCGATCCCGACCTGTTCAAGTTCAATGTCATCACCGGCGATGAGCTGAGCATCTTCCCCGATCAACGCGGCTTTCTGTCGCGCCTCGCCGCTGCCGGACACCGCGGTGTTCTTGCCATTCCGGGAACCGAGATCGAGATCGGCGCGCGGGACATTGCCGTCACGCATCCAAAGCCGCAGCCAGAAGTCGATGCCATCTTCGAGAACAAGGCGGAGTATCTACGCAGCTATCAGGCCGATTGGTTGCCGTGGCTGCAACGCGAGAAGGCGACCTGGCATGCGCCGACGGATGATCTGCTCGAGACGCTGAAGGCATGGTGGGAACCGTTGATGGAGATGGCGCCAACTTTGTGCGACGCCGTCGGCGCGGTGTGCGTATTGAACACGGGCGGCTCTACATCTAGCGAATTAGCTATCGCGATCGACTTCCCGAACCGCAAAGTCCGCCCGGCATTGCCTGGCGAGCCGCACTCGTTCCGTTTCACGATTCAGCGTGAGCTGGTCGAGACGGTGGCCGCTCAGCGCTCGAACGACTGGAGCAACGCACTGTTCCTGTCGTGCCGGTTCTCCGCGTGGCGCGATGGGTCGTTCAACGAATACCTCTACAACTTCTTCAAGTCGCTCTCGATCGAGCGCATGCGCCGTGCCGAGGCGGAGGCGTTACGCAAACTCGACCCCGATCGCGGTGGGCTCGCTCAGCAAGAGTTCGAGCTCGACGGATGGATCATCGAACGGACATGTCCGCACCGACAGGCGGACTTGAAGGTCTTCGGCGAAATCGATGGCGACGAATTTGTCTGCACGATGCACGGCTGGCGATTCGACCTTGCCACCGGCAAGTGCCGCAATGCTGCGGATCATCGACTACGTATCCGTCGCGCGGACTAGTCGTGCACCCACACGCGGGCACCGATTGGCACGAGATCGTTGTCCCAGATGAAGTCCATTGCGGCCGTGCTCACGCGCACGCAACCGTGCGAGGCCGGACGGTTGGGCACGCTGTTCATGCCATGGATTGCGACGGCACCCCTGAAGTATTTTGGTCTGTATATCTCGCCTAAATCGCTCCGCCACCATCCATTCGGGCGTTCGCGGCTTACCGTCCACAATCCGTCCGGCGTGACTGAGCGACCGGCGACCGAGTGTGTGACCTCGCTTCCCGTCGATGTATTGAATGTCCAGAGCGTCTCGCCTTCGACGACAATGAAGAGCAACTGCTTGTCCTTGTCGACCTCCACCCACGTCCGGCTCTGTGATTCGCCGTGAGCGCGCTCGGTCTGAGCGTTCAGGCGGTCGGCCGTCTCTCGATCGATTCTGCCGGTGGGAGGCAACGAGACGTATTTTTGGAAAGCCGTGACCGCCTGGTATGTGGTGAATCCGTACAGTCCGTCGGAGACACCGTTCCAGAAACCGAGTTCCGTGAGCCGCGCCTGCGCCACTGCGGTGTTGGGGCCGCTTCCTGCATCAACCGCCACGACCAACGCCCGATTGTCGGCGTCAACTGGTGCAGCGGAGGACGCCAAGAGAGCGACGGCCACCAAACTGCAACTCAGCCATACCCGCTGACGTCGAATTACAGACATCTGATGAAGTGTACTAATCGTCAATCGAGATGAGAAATGGCCAGCAGCGCGACTTGCAGCACGCCCAGCAGCGCGTTACTCGTGCACCCACACAGGTGTGCCCATCGGCACGAGGTTGTTGTCCCAGATGAAATCCATAGCCGCCGTACTGAGGCGCACGCATCCGTGCGAAGCGGGACGATTCGGCACTCTCTTCATACCGTGGATGGCAACGCCGCCCTTGAAGTACTTCGGTCGGTAGATGTTGCCAAGGTCGCCCTCGTACCAACCGTCAGGGCGTTCGCGATTCACCTTCCACACTCCATTTGGCGTCACCGCGTCGCCGTGGTCGATTCCACCGGAGTTTCGTCTCGGCGCCGAGTAGGCGATCTCGGTGCCTGTTGACGTGTTGAACGCCCAAATGGTCTTGCCGTCTTGGATGATGAACAACAACTGCTTGCCCTTGTCGATCTCGACGAGCGTGCCGTCGTCGGCCGTACCGTGGACTTTCTCGGGGAATACGGTCAGCCAGTCGGCCGTTGCCTGATCGAGTTTGCCCGACGGGTCGAGACCGAGATATTTCTGGAATGCCATCACGGCTTGCGTGGTCGCGAACCCGTAGTGCCCATCGGCGTCGCCTGTCCAGAAGCCGAGTTCGGTGAGCCGCTGCTGCGCGGCCGCTGTATCGGGACCGTCGTCCTTGCCAACACCGACGAGATTGACCGGCGATGGACCGACGACCTCGACGATTGGGACGAACGTCGTGGTGGGCACCGCCGTTTCTAGAACAGTTTCGGGAACGGTTTCGGGAACGGTCGTGTCGGGAATGGTCGTGTCCGGAACGGTCGTCCGCATGGAGGGAGGCCGTGATCGCGACTCCCCAGTCGTTGAAGGTCCAGTCGTTGAAGGTCCGGTGGGCTCGGTCGGGTATACGTCCGTGAATTTCGAATCGTTGGCCTGCGCGGAGGAGGATGTGGTGGAGCACGCAGAGGCGGAGAAGGTCACGAGCGCGCCAAGGCAGCACAGCGCGACAACTCGAGTTTGCAGGTCGTTCATAGGGGAGTACGTGCCTCTTGGATCGTCCGCTATTGAGTGTCAGGTTAGCCAAAATGTTGGGATGTTGAGGACCAGACCCATGGGTCCCTCGGCATGTCCTCAATGCGAAACTCTGCATTCGCAAGGTCCCCAACGGAATCCCCGAGGCTCGCTATCAGCAGGTCCCGCACCTGCTCTGCAGAAACTCCGAGCGCGACGAGGTCGGCGAGGGTAACCGCGCCGTGGCGTTTTGCGAGTCGCGTGCCATCGACGCCGATCACCAACGGCACGTGCGCATAGCGCGGCTCGGGCAGATTGAGCAGTTGCTGCAGCAACCGTTGGCGCGGCGTGGTCGCCAGCAAATCTCCACCGCGGGTGACGTGGGTGATGCCCTGCACCGCATCGTCGACCACTACTGCGAGGTTGTACGCCGGTACGCGATCGTTGCGCTGGATGACCACGTCGTCAGCGGCGCCCTCGAAGCGCCCGGCGATGAGATCGTCGATGAGGAATCGTTCGCCGTCACTGCGCAGTCGCAGAGCGGGCGGCCGACCGGCTCGGCGCAGCTCCGTGAGGCGCGCCGTCGTCAGCTCGCGGCACGTCCCGGGGTACGCATCGGTGGGCGCATCACCGTGCGGTGCCTGCGCGGCCTCACGAATCTCGCGGCGACTGCAGTAGCACTCATAAACACGCCCCAGCCGCTGCATTGTCGCGATGGCGTCGTAATAAAGCGCGAAACGCTCGGATTGGCGCACCACCGGTGCATCGCTATGTAGCCCGATCGCCGCCAGCGCGGCCAACTGGTCGGACTCGTGCTCTGCGGAAGAGGTGACCCGATCGAGGTCCTCCATGCGCACCAGCCACTCGCCGGCAGCGGCCCGCGCTTGTAGCCACGACACCAACGCTGTTCGAAGGTTTCCGAGGTGCAGCGGCCCGGTGGGCGAAGGGGCAAAACGGCCACGCATTGCCCCATTATTCCTGGCCTTTCCCCGGCCATGTCGGTCAAGCGGGACCCCGAACTTGCCGAAGAAAAGACACTGGAATAACAAAGACGAGAGGCAGCGGTGGCAGCGGACGAAGCAATCGAGGCGGATCAGGCCACGGCCGCGTTCGTGCGCGAGCGCGCCCTCGCCGCCGTAGTGACAAACCAGGTGCCGATTCCGTTCGTCATGTTGCCTTTCGTGCTGGTGATCAGCGTGTTAATGCGATCGGAGCTGTCGTCGAGCCGTCTGGGTTGGTGGCTGGCGTTGAGTGTGGTCAGCACTGCGATCATCCTGATTGGGGTTTACCGCTACTACACGCAGTCGGCACCCGACGGAGTGTCGAAGGCGACGAGGGTGATCATCGGCATCGGCTTTCTTTCTTCCGGATTGGTGTTCGGCATGTGCCCATGGGTTGCCGGCGACGGAAGCGTAGAAATCGTGATGGCATTCACTGTGTTTCCGAGTGTCGTCGCCACGCTTGGCTGCATTGTTGCCGCGGGGCGACGCGACCTCTACATCACGTTCCTCGTGCCGTTGGTCGGGGTGGCGTCCTTTACCCTGCTGATGGCGAACGCAGTGCTTCTGCGCACCCTCGGAGTCCTCGGAATATTCTTCGGACTCAGTTTGCTGGTGCTCCACCACGCCGTCAGTCGCAACGCACTCGACGCCATTCGGCTGCAATGGCGCAGCCAGCGATTGTTGCGCGACCTCGCGCACGAACGCAGCGAGCTGACCGACGTCAACGATCAGTTGGCATCGATCAACAAGCGTCTCGCACATCAGGCAACCCACGATCCACTCACCGGTCTTTACAACCGTCGTGGCACGCTCGACGTGCTCGAGCACCTGCTCGTTGGCGCCGATGCGGACCGCCCGGTGGGTCTGCTGTTCTGCGACCTCGATCGCTTTAAGGCTGTGAACGACGCGCTCGGACATCGCGGTGGTGATCGTTTCATCAGCATCATCGCCGATCGGCTGTTGCGCTGCCTCGACGCGGGCTCGATCGCCGGTCGTATGGGTGGTGACGAGTTTGTGGTGGTCATGCCCGGTCACGATCTGGAGTCAGCGGCCATCGTGGCCAATCGTCTCGTCGGTGTCTTGGCGCAACCGGTGCACGCTGAGGGGCGCGACATGCCGTCGTCGGTCAGCATCGGCGTGGCTTGTGCTCCCGACCACGGCAAGGTCTCAAGCGAACTGCTGCGCCACGCGAACGCCGCGCTCTATCGCGCGAAGTCGAGCGGCCGCAATCGCGTCGAGTTGTTCGACGGGTCGATGCAGAAGGCGCTCGTCGATCGGCTCGAGAACGAGCACGCGCTACGACGCGCGATCGAAGACGATGAAATCGTTGCCTTCTTCCAGCCAGAAATCGACGCCTCCAACGGCGACATAGTGGGCGCCGAGTTGCTGGCCCGTTGGGTTCCGCGCACCGGTCGAGTCATTCCGGCGCACGAGTTCATGCCCGCTGCCACGTCGGCGGGGCTGCTCAATCGCATCACCGAGAAGGTCATCGGTAGTGCTCGTCCGCACATTCGACGATTCGCGATGCTGGGTCTTCCACCCGGATTCCGTTTTCGGATCAACATCGCCCCAGAAGCAACCGAACGTACGTGGAGCGACGATCCGTTGCAGCACGTCGTCAAGGGAATTGATCCGTCGCTCGTAACCGTCGACCTCAGCGAAACTGCTGTCGACAACGACACCACAGTGGCGGCGGCGACCTTGGCGTTGTTTCGCGCCAGCGGAGGTCGCGTGTGCCTGGATGATTTCGCTCGCGGCGTGTCGTCGCTCAGCCTGCTTCGCCGCTTGCCGCTTGACGAGGTGCGCATCGACCGCGCATCGATCGACACCATTACCGCACACCCGCACGACCGGGCGATCGTTCGCTCGATCATTGCGCTCGTGCGCGAGATCGGTCTTGCAGTCACCGCTGACGGAATCGAGACCGGCGCGCAAGCCGACGCGCTCATCGCGCTTGGCTGCGTTCGCCAGCAGGGCCATTTGTATTCGCAGGCGTTGCCCGCCGGCGAGTTCGAAGACTTCCTGCTTGCCCGTATGGCCGAGCGCTACGCGCTGGCGTCGGATCAGCAACCCACATGGGAGACCAACGATTTGACCTAGTGTCGTGTCATGTTCTGTCCGTCATGTGGTGCGACCGCTCAGTCCGGCCAAAAATTCTGTACATCGTGTGGCTCGGCGTTGACGGGGGCGACCACCACCGCACCCGACACCGCACACGTTGATGGCACACCGACACCGCCGTTGGGTCAGCCGATGACGCCACCGTCGCCGACCGCGCCGGTGACGACGGTTCTCGCAACACTTCCACCGGCGGGCTCACCTCCCGCCGCGCCGCAGTACACAGCTACGTCGACAATGCCCGTCGAACAGGCGGGGTCTGCGTATTACGCCGGACCCGCGTGGGATGCCGTTGGTGCCGATTGGGAACCAGGCGAGGCAGCGATGATCGCCCCATTGCAACCATTTCGCATTACGCCCTTGGTCGTCGTTGCGTCGCTGGCCGCAGTGCTCGCAGTCGCGTCG
>JANWKM010000024.1 GCA_025451395.1 Ilumatobacteraceae bacterium | reverse complement strand
GGCGTCGACCGCGCCCACATCATTGGCGCCTCGATGGGCGGAGCACTCGCGCAGATCATCGGCCTCCGGTACCCGGAGCGGGCGATCTCATTGACGCTCGCCTGCACGGCATGTCGCAACCACGTGTGGCGGCGCGAGCTGCTGCAAAGTTGGGCCACGACGGCGACCGAACGCGGCATGTCGGCAATGACGCGCGAGGCCGCACGCTGGGTGATCGGTCCCCGTTCTTTTCGTCGATTGCTACCGGCGTTCGGATGGTTGGGACCATTCGGCATCAGTCGTCCAGCACACGGTTTTACCGCGCAGGTGCGCGCGATTCTCGATGTCGACGAGTCAATGGCCGATCATCTGGCCGAGGTCGCGGCACCGACACTGGTCATTGTCGGCAACCAAGACATCCTCACGCCGCGTGGCGACAGTGAAGAGATTGCTGATCGCTTGCCGAACGCGGAACTTGTGGTCATCAGCGGCGCCGCACATGGACTGATGGTGGAACACGCAAGCACGTTCAACCGCGTGCTGCTGGAATTCCTTGGACGCGTGACTCAAGCCGATAGTGCGTCTGCCGCGTCGAGTTCGTCGCGGCGGGCGTAGCCCCACATCGGGCCGCGCAACACGAAACCGAGCCGGTCGCGCCAGTTCGTGCTACGTGCTACATCGCGGAACATGTCGCGGAACTCGTGCACGGTGACGGTGGCGAGGTTGTACGAGTTGATGTTCTCGGTCAGTCCGTAGACGACTGGATCTTCTTTGGGTAGCTCGCGCTGGAAGGTGCCGAACAGCTTGTCCCAAATGATCAGGATGCCGCCGTGATTGCGATCGAGGTAGCGCTTGTTGCTGCCGTGGTGCACACGGTGATGTGACGGCGTATTCAGCGCCGGCTCCATCGGCCGGATCGAACGCACCGTGTCAGTATGAATCCAGTATTGGTAGATCAGGTTCAACGCCCGCGAGGTTTCGATCAGACTCGGACGCACACCGACGCGTGCAAGCGCTCCGTACGGGACAAACACGCCCACTGCTCCCGCCGCCGGCTGACGCAGCGCGGTGGAGAGGTTGTAATGCTCGCTGCTGTGATGCGGAACGTGAATGGCCCACAGCGCACGCACTTCGTGCATCAGGCGATGGTTCCAGTAGTAGATCAAATCCCAGCCGACCATCGCGGCCGTCCACCCGACGACACCATTGCCGAGGTCACGTTTCTGACCCTTCACCCATTGCCGCTTTGCACCGGTCAGGAACGTCGCCGTCGCGCTGGCCACCAGCCCGGCACTCGCGATCGCAGCAACTCCGCCCACCTCCGCGACCTTGCGCGCACGCGCCCTTACGCGTCGGCCAGCAGCAGACGCGACATCGGCGCGCGCTGCGACCGCGTCGGCGATCGTTGCTGCACCCGCACTCACGACCGCGACAGCCAGGAGGGTCCGGCCGATTCGACCCTTGGCGCCATGGCGCGGAACTGCATAACGCGCGAGCGACATGGTGAGTGGTGTCGTCAGGCTGAGCACGCCCATTCCGAGGCTGGCCATCGTGTCGGGCTTGGTGTAGTTCGCTGCTGGCGACTCTTGCGACTCAGCATCGAGCACGCGGCGCTGCAGCGTTCGGTGTTCCCACGCCATCGAACCGAAGTAGAGCGGCGTCACCGCCACCGACAAATCCATGCCGACAGAATAGGGTTTAGCTGCCGGAATGGCCGAAGCCGCCGCCTCGATCGTCGCCGTCGAGTTGCTGCACCACCTGCCACTCGATCTGCTCGACTCGTTGGACGACCAGTTGCGCGATCCGGTCACCGCGATTCACCTGGAACGACTGCAGCGGATCCGTGTTGAGCAAGATCACTTTGATCTCACCGCGATATCCCGCGTCGATCAGGCCGGGCGCGTTGACCACCGTCAGGCCGTGACGGAGCGCGTTGCCACTGCGCGGCAACACCAACCCAGCGTGACCCGGTGGAATGGCGATGCTGATCCCAGTCGGCATCAGCAACCGACCACCACCGGCGGCGACGACAGCACTCTCGCGAGCGTGTAGATCGAGACCCGCATCACCAACGTGCGCATACGCCGGTAACGGCAGTGCCGGGTCGAGTTGCACTATTGGCACGGGCAGCATGATTCGCCGAGTGTAGGGGCGGTTACGCTCGGCCGAGATGAGTCCAACTGAGCGACCGCCGAGCGTCGATCGGCTGGCACGAGAGATGGCGACGGCCAGCGAGCTCCCGCACGCGGTGTGTGTCGAATTGGCGCGTGAGGCGATCGCGGCTGGTCCCGACGGATATTCACCGGTGGCCGCGAACGAACGTGCTCGCCAATTTCGAGACGCATTGCTTGGCCCGGTGATCAACGCAACGGGCGTGTTGCTGCACACCAACCTTGGTCGCGCACCTTTTGCGATCTCGACAGCGGCGCAAGCAACGAACATCGAATTCGACCTCGCGTCCGGCGAGCGCGGGTCGCGCCAAACGGCCGTTGGTGGCTTGTTCGCCATGTTGTGCGGGGCGGAAGCGGCGATGGTGGTGAACAACACTGCCGCCGCCGTGCTGCTCGTGCTTGCCGCGCTCGCCAACGGGCGAGACGTGCTGGTGAGTCGCGGAGAAAGCGTCGAGATCGGCGGCGGGTTTCGCGTTCCCGAGGTGATGGAGCAGAGCGGTGCTCGTTTGGTCGACGTCGGCACTACCAACCGAACGCGCCTCGCCGAGTACTCGAAGGCGATGAGCCGCAAAGCTGCCGATGTCGCAGTTGTACTGAAAGTTCATCCCAGCAACTACCGCATCGATGGATTTGTCGAAACTGCTTCCGTAAAACAGCTGGCGACGTTGGGCGTGCCGGTCGTTGCCGACATTGGCAGCGGCCTGATCGATGCCAACTGTCCATGGCTGGGCGGCCCGCCCCCTGCATGGCTGGCCAACGAGCCGGCCGCGCGACAGACACTTGCCGATGGAGCGGCACTCGTCACCTTCAGCGGCGACAAGTTGCTCGGTGGACCGCAGGCCGGCATCATCGCCGGACGTGCCGACCTCGTGCGCGCGTGCCAACAACACGCGTTAGCACGGGCGCTGCGGCCGGGTGCGCATGTGTTGCTGGCGCTACAAGCACTCGCGCTGGCGTATCTCGACCGCACCGTCGTCGATGTCGTTCCGTTCTGGCGCATGGCGGCGACCACGGTCAATGACTTAACCGTGCGGGCGCACCAACTGGTGGCCGCGGCCGGTTGCGGTGAGGTGGTGGCTACCGAGGCGACGCCAGGTGCCGGATCTGCGCCGAACGCAGGTATCGCTTCGGTTGGGGTGCGCATCAGCGGCGATCACCTCGTCGCACTGCGGCGCGCACGGCCACCGATCGTGGCGCGCAATCGCGATGGTGTAACCGTGCTCGACCTGCGCACGGTGAACCCAGCCGACGACCACTTCTTGGTCGAGGCGTTACGCGTATGCGCGTCGTAGCTACTGCCGGTCACGTCGATCACGGCAAGTCATCGCTGGTGCAGGCACTGACCGGCGTCAACCCCGATCGATTCGAGGAGGAACGCCGTCGCGGGCTGACGATCGATCTCGGCTTCGCACACACGGAAATAATCAGCTTCATCGACGTGCCGGGGCACGTGCGTTTCCTGCGCAACATGCTGGCGGGGGTCGGCGGCGTCGATGCGTGCATGTTCGTCATCGCCGCCACTGAAGGATGGAAGCCGCAGAGCGAGGAGCACCTTCGAATCCTCGAGCTGCTAGGTCTCGGCCACGGGATTGTGGTGTTGACCAAGATTGATCTTGTCGAGGACGAGTGGCGCGAATTGCAGATGTTGGACGTACGCGAGCATCTCGCCGGGACGTTTCTGGCCGACGCACCGATCATTGCGGTGAGCGCGACCGCTGGAACTGGTCTCGACGAGTTGCGATCGGCCCTCGCCCAACTCGCGGCGACGACGCCCGGTGCCGAAGATCGAGGTCGGCCACGACTGTGGATCGATCGAGTCTTCGCCGCCAAAGGCAGCGGCACCGTCGTCACCGGCACACTCACCGATGGATCGATACGAGTCGATGATCAATTGCACGCAGGTGCGCACCAAGTGCGGGTCCGCGGCATCCAGTCGCACGGCGAATCGCGGGAAATAATCGGACCCGGGAATCGAGTAGCGCTCAACCTCGCCGGTGTCGACCACACTGAATTGCAGCGCGGCGATGCCGTCGTGCGTGCATCTCAGTGGAAACCGACAAGTCGGTTCGATGCGAGCCTGACGGTGTTGCCGACGCTGAGCCACGCGGTGTCTCGTCGCGGTGCGTACTTCGCATACATCGGTTCCGGCGAGTTCCCAGTGCGATTACGGGTGTTGGGCCGCGAGTCAATAGCACCGGGCGGCACCGGACTAGTTCGCCTGCACGTGGCGGCGAATACACCATTGTCCCTACTCCCCGGCGACCGTTTCGTGCTGCGCGAGTCGGGCCGCGACGAGACGGTGGGCGGTGGTGAGGTACTCGACGTGCGCCCAAGACTGCCGGCTTCGAAGGCTGCGCCCGATCGCAACGTCGACCGCGTCGTCGGGGAAAACGGCTGGCTGACGGTCGAAGATTTAGAGGCACTGACCGGCGAGCGTCGCGAGGCAACGATCGGTGTGTGGGTTGTATCCGCTACCCGATTGAACGAGATGGAACAGATGGTGCGCGACCGCGTGATTGCAGGAGGCGAGATAGGGCTGGACATCGCGTTACTCGACGATCGCGAGCGCGCGGTGCTGATGTCAATCAGCGAAAAGGAAGGCATTGCGGTCGACAGTGGCCGTGCTCGCCTCCGGGATCTGCGCGATCTGCTGAGCGACCACCCGTATGTCGCCGACCTGCTCGCGGCTGGATTTGCTCCGCCTGATCCCGATGGCGTCGACAAGGTGCAGTTGCGCGAATTGGTTCGGCGAGGACTGGTCGTCGAGCGCGATGGTCTCTACTTCCACCCGGGCGCCGTCGCTGACGCCGCGCGTGCCGCCGCCAGGTTGCTACAGACGCACCCGCAGGGTTTCACCGTCAGCCAGTTCCGTGAAGCGTTGGGTAATACTCGCAAGCACGCGGTGCCACTCGCCGCCGAGTTGGACGCAATTGGTGTCACTCGCCGCCGCGCGGATGTGCGAATAGCCGGCGCGAAGTTGCCGACCATTACGTAGCTGGACGGCGACGGTTCAGACTCTGAATGCGGCGCAACCCCTTGCGCTTGCTGGCGGGTGCCTGCTGTTCCAGGTCGCGGGCGGCTTGCGCGACACGCACATCGTTGGTGATCACCTCGCCGAATCGTTTGGGATCGGCGAGCAGCCAGCTGTGCGAACCCTCCACCACCGTCCCCTGCACACCGGATGCAACACACAACGCCTCGAACGACTCGCGTGTGATGATGCCAT
>JANWKM010000023.1 GCA_025451395.1 Ilumatobacteraceae bacterium | reverse complement strand
GTCGCGTTGGTGCGGGCGGTGGCCCTGCACGCACCGTTGTTGGTGATGGACGAACCATTTGCTGCGCTCGACGAGATCACGCGCTCCGAAATGCGACTGCTGCTGAGTCAACTCGTGGAAGGTCGCGGCGTCACGGTGCTCTTCGTCACCCACAACATCTCGGAGGCTGTCGCGCTCAGCGACCGCGTCGTCGTCTGCTCGCCGCGGCCGATGCAGGTTGTGACCGAAATCGCGGTCGATCTCCCGCGGCCGCGGTCACGCGACATCGAGGACGACCCACAGTTCGTCGCGTTGTGCGCCGAGGTCCGCCACACCATGCATGGGGCGATGCGGCCATGAATCGACGCGCGTTCGCACCGCTGGTCGGCATCGTCCTTTTTCTCGCGGTGTGGGAAGGCTTCGTGCGCGTCTTCCACGTGCGCAAGTTCATCCTGCGTGCACCGTCAACGGCAGTGAACTATCTCTGGAGATTCCGCGGCGACTACCTCGACGCCGCGTGGGTCACGGTGCAGCACTCGATGCTCGGACTGCTGTTCGCGCTGCTGATCGCCCTCGTCATCGGTGCCGTCCTCGCGAGCAACCGCTTCGCCGAGCGCGCCACGCAACCGATCCTTGTGCTGGTTCAGGTGGTGCCTTGGCTGGCTTACGTCAGCTCCGTGGTGTTGTGGCTCGGTTCCGGAACCGGGCCAGCGTTGTTCATGGTCACCCTCGTCTGTCTGCCCGCGTTCATCTTTGCGACCGTCGATGGCATGCGCAATGTCGAGCCGGCGACCCTTGAACTGATGTCGTCGGTGGATGCTTCGCGTCGCGAGGTGCTGTTCCGCGTTCGCCTTCCTTCCGCAGCGCCAACGTTGTTCACCACTGCTCGCTTCAACGTCGGTCTCTCACTCGCCATCGCGTACTACGTAGAAGGCGCCAACTTCTCGAATAGGGGCATCGGGGCGATCGGTCGCAAAGCCGCCGCCAGCGCCGACCAGTCCGACCGGCTATGGGCAGCGGTGTTCTCGATTGCCATTGTCGGTGTGACCGCCCTTTTACTGCTGTCACTGCTCGAACGTACGATGTTGCATTGGCACGCAGCGCAAAGGACCGAGCCACGTAAACCCCAAGGCAGTGAGGCCCATGACTCCTGATGAGGCGACAGCAAGCCTGGCCGTGTTGCGCGCGCGCATCGATCAGCTAGATGCCGCATTGATCGCGATCATCGCCGAACGGCTCGCCGCCTGCCGCGAGGTCGCGTCGGTGAAAGAGGGCTTCGATACACCTGTGATGCAACCGGACCGGGTTCGTGACGTCGTGACCTCCCGCCGGCAGCAGGCGATTCAGGCTGGGGTCGACCCCGACTTTGCCGAGCAACTTTTCCGCGTGCTACTCACCGAAACTCACCGCATCGAGGTCTCCAGACAACGCCGCGACCCGGCACCCGACAAGCAGGCGGTCGAGGCGGACCGAGGTGGACTCGACACGGTTGCCACTCGCGTCGACCACGTGGTGCTTGCGGTTCACGACCTCGCGGCCGCCACGGCCTCGATGCGTGATCGTTTTGGTTTTCACGAGGTCACGCTCACCGACCCGCGCCCCGGTGTGGCCGCCGTGGCAGTCGGAGGTGTGACGTTTGTCCTCGTCGGACCAGAGGCGTCTGCAGCCGTTGCTCGCTACCTCGCCCAACGCGGGCCTGGTGTGCAACACGTTGCAGTCGAAGTACTCGACGCCGCCTATGCGCGAGCGTGTCTCGTAGATGGTGGAGCCCAACTTCTGACGGAAGTTGCTGTCGACGCCGACGGGCACGAGCAATTCTTTGCGGCGAACGACCCGGCGAGCGGAGTGCAGTTGGGGTTCATCTCACGCACCGGTCATCGGGTCGGTGTCGGCACCGCGAATGTCGTGCAGTTGTTCGACGCCCTCGCGCCCTAGGCTCACCGATCATGTCTCGTCGCGCGTCTCTGCCCATCATCGCTGCACTTGCGCTGATCGTTTCGTGCAGCGGCGACGACACCACGATTGGTAGCCCAGAGGCGTCGCCGAATGGCAGCACCGACGATTCGCTGGTCGGCGACTCGGTACCGCCCAGTCTCGATGTGCATGCGGGAGAACCCTTCCCTGCCGACCGCTGCGAAGCCAACAGAGCAGCCGGCACCATCATTTATCTCTCCGGCTTCGATTTGCACGCGGACGCCAGCATCGTCGATGTCCTGGTCGCCGAGAGCCGCGGCTACTACGACGAACTGTGCCTCGATGTCGAGGTGCAGTCCAGTTTCTCAACCGATAACTATCCGTTGATTGCTGCCAACGACGCGCAGTTCGCGTCGGGTGGTTCTTTCAGCGAGGTCGTCGACTTCGCAGGAGCGAACGATGCCGGCTTCGTCGCACTCGCCGTCGAGGGGCGTACGGGCATCGACGCCTTGATCACCAAGGAAGGCGCGGTCCCGACACTCGAGGACAGTCGCGGAAAGAAGATCGGCGTCAAGGCTGCAATCACCCCATCGGTGCGCGCGATGCTTGCGCAAGCTGGTCTCGTGCTCGACGTCGACTACGAGGCGGTGCTGCTCGACGGGTTCGACCCGATGGTGCACATTGAGGTGCCCGACATCGTCGGCTTCCCCGGCTATAAGAGCAACGAGCCGCTCGTACTGAAAGCCAACAACGTTCCGTTCAAGCTGTACGACCCGAGTGACTACGACATCCCCGGCAGCTTCGGCGTTCTGTACTCCAATCTCACCTTCTTGCAGGAACAACCGACCGCCGCCCAGGATTTCATGCGCGCCACGATGCGCGGTCTTGCTGATGCAATTGCGGATCCGGAAGCAGCCGCGCAAATTGCGGTCGACGCGCTGAATGCGAGCGGCAATGCCGCATCGTTCACTCCCGAGGGAGAGGCTTCGCGGTGGGAGGTGCAGGCGGATCTGCTCGAGAAGTCAATCACACCAGCGGCACCGCTTGGTTTGCCGTTGATCGATGAGCTAGTTCACGAATTGACCGTCTACGCGCAGGTCGGTCTGTTCGACGGTGTGGTGCCGGTCATCGACACCCTTGTCGACGTGTCGATACTCGAAGGCGTGTACGACGCGGCCGGCAAGGTCATCTGGCCGGGTTAACCAGCCAGGGCGGTACGCGCGTGTTCGATGTCGTGCTTCAGTTGGCTCACGAGCGAATCGATTCCGTCGAACTTGCGCTCGCTGCGCAGGAAGCTCTGGAATTGCACGCGTGCAGGCTCGCCGTACAGGTCGTCGTCAAAGTCGAGTAGGTGAGCCTCGAGCACCGAGTGGTCGGCGTGCTCGAAGAAGGTCGGACGGCGGCCGCGGTTGATCGCGCATTCGTGCCGTTTGCCATCGGGACGGAAATACCACCCGGCGTACACACCATCGGCAGGCAGGCAGATCGCGCTCGGGACGTGGACGTTGGCCGTCGGAAAGCCGAGCAGACGACCGCGCTGATCGCCCTGCACGACGACGCCGCGTGCTTCGAACAAGTGGCCGAGCATGCTGGCAGCGAGTTCCACCTGACCACCAGCGAGTGCGCGGCGAATGGCCGTCGAGCTGATCGGCTCGTCGGGGCCATCGCTGCGTTGCACCAGTGAAAGCGGCTGAACCTCAAAGCCTTCGCGAGCACCGAGCTCGCGCAGCGTGCCGACGTTGCCGCGGCGATCACGGCCGAAATGAAAGTCGTCGCCGACTACCACGACTGACGTGGCAAGGCAGTCGACCAGAACGCGTTGCGCGAAGTCCATCGGATCTTCTCGCGATTGTTCCTCGTCGAAGTGAACGACCACCGTTGCGTCCACCCCGGTCTCGGCGAGCAGTTCGAGCTTCTGATCGAGATCGGTCAACAGCAGAGGGGCGCTCTCCGGTCGCACTACCGACGCCGGGTGGCGGTCGAAGGTCACCACCGCTGATCGGGCACCCGTCGCCTGCGCCAGCTGCCGAACGTCGGCAATGACCGCTTGGTGGCCCAAATGCACGCCGTCGTACGCACCAATCGTGATGATCGAGCGTTCACCGGGCCACGGCGACACAGTGAGATCGGTGATGATGCGCACGTCAAAAGGCTACAAGGCGACAACTATTAAGCGAGAACGACAGCCGGCTTGACTCGGTGGGCATCGGCTGCCTCATACATTGCCAACAGTTCGCCATCGGGACCGAGGACTGCCCACGGCCCCTCGCCCGCGGCGCCAGTTTCTTCGCGCGTCAGTGCGCGTCCGTTGCGAACCATCCTTGCCACGGCTTCTGAAATAGCTATGGACTCGTAGTCGCGGACCGCTTGCGGCAGGGTCAGCAGTTGCACGTCATCCGGCGGTGCCGCCTCGTCGGCCGTAAAACTCCCGACTGCGACGCGTCGCAGTTTGCGCAGATGTGCGCCGCCCCCACACAGTCGCCCCAGGTCGTCGGCCAGCGTGCGGATGTAGGTGCCTTTCGAGCACTGCACCTCTATGCGATACACAAGCGGGTCGGCAGTCGCGGCAACATCGAAACGATGAATCACAACCGGGCGGGCGGCGCGCTCGACTTCGACTCCATCGCGCGCCAACTCGTACAAGCGGCGACCTTCGACTTTCACTGCGCTGACCATCGGCGGAACTTGCAGGATCGGGCCGATCAGGTGTTGTTCGATCGCCGCCCGTACCTGTGCCTCGCTCAGCTCGCCCATCTCGAAGGTGTCCGTGACGGCACCGGTGCTGTCGAGCGAATCGGTGGTGGAACCGAAGACCACTTCACCGGTGTACGTCTTGCCCAGATCGGTGAGAAAACGAAGCAGTCGCGTTGCACGGCCGACGCCGACCAACAGAACACCGGTGGCGTCTGGATCGAGCGTGCCCGCGTGGCCGACCTGACGCTCGCCGAATCGGCGCCGCAACATTCCGACGACGTCGTGACTCGTCACGCCCGACGATTTGTCGACGACCGCTAGGCCATGAGTAGATGGCGGTCGTCGACGTGCCATCAGGCGTTGTCGGTGGGAGACGTGTCGTTTAACGGCATAGGCCGTTCGGGAAGTGTTGCCTTGTCGTGCAGGATTCGTTCGATGCGCTCGGCTGCGCGAATTGAGTCGTCGGGCTTGAAGCTGAGAATCGGCGTCTTCTTGGAACGCACTTGCCTGCCGACCGACGCTTGAATGCGCACCCGATATTCGGCAAGTGCCGCGAGGATCTCGGCATCGCCCTCTTCGCCGACCAACGAGTCGAAGTACACGATGGCGCGGTTCATCTCCGGGTCGACATCGATAGAGGTGACGGTGACCAACGACAGGCGTTCGTCGTCGATGCGGGTGAGTTCCTCGGCGATCACCTCGCGCAACGATTCGCTGAGGCGCGCAGTACGCGGGTAGCGGTGGGTAGACGGCGCCGATGGCCGGCGAGGCTTGCTCACGATGACCTCCTGCCTTTCTGGACTAGTTGAAGTTCAGTGGCTCGCGGTTGGAACGCTTCAGTTCCGCCATGCCGGTTGAAGTGGCGATCAGCTCGATCGCATCCCAGAGCCGCAGCGCGTCGGGACCACGTGGGATCGATGAAATCACCGGTCCGAAGAAACTGCCTTCATCAGCCTGGCCGGGGTGGAACGTGATGATCGGGGTACCGACATCGCGACCGGTTCGACCGAGCGCAACCTCGGTGTCTTCTCGAATGTGCGCGTCATGCGACTCGTCGTTCACATGTGCTGCATAGTCGGTGGGCAGGTTCGCTGTCTTCAGAATTTCAGTCATGAACGCCGCTGGGTCGTCGTTCATCTTGGTTTCGCGCGGGTGTGTGTGGAAAGCGTCACCCAACGCCGTATAGACGGCGCCCACTGCGTCGTTGCCGTGCCGCAATCGCACCTCGTCGCAAACTCGATGGGAATACAACCCACGCATATGGCTGTCGCGGTACTTTTGGTCGTACTTCTCGTCGGTGCGCGCCTCATTCACCATCTTCAGCGAGATGAAGCGCCACGAAACCTCGTAGTCGCGCAGTTGTTGCACCTCGACGACCCACCGAGACGTGACCCAGGCCCACGGACAGATCGGGTCGAAGAAGAACTCAAGATCGGCCATGCGCCGAAGGCTACTTAGACGCGGGCGATTTCGCGTTCTTCGAACGTTTCGATGATGTCGCCGGGCTTGAGGTCTTGGAAGTCGCTGAGACCGATGCCACATTCGAAACCCTCGCGGACCTCGCGGGCATCGTCTTTGAAACGCTTCAACGACTGGATGGCACCCTTCCAAATGATCGTGCCGTCGCGCAGGAAGCGCACCTTCGAACCACGCGTGATCACGCCACTGGTTACGAGGCAGCCAGCAATTGCCCCCAGCTTGGGCACACGGAAGATCTCGCGCACCTCGGCGTCGCCGGTCACCACTTCCTCGAACTCGGGAGCGAGCATTCCGATCATCGCCCGGCCGATGTCTTCCAGCAGCTTGTAGATGATCTCGTAGGTGCGAATCTCAACGCCTTCAGCGAGCGCCAGCTCGCGTGCCTTGCGATCGGGGCGGACATTGAATCCAATTAGCGTCGCGTTGGTCGTCGCAGCCAGGCTGATGTCGTTTTCGTTGATGGCGCCGACCGCGCGGTGCACGAACGCCAGCTTCACTTCGTCGCGCTCGAGGCGGCGCAGCGCCTCGGAGACGGCTTCGAGCGAACCCTGCACGTCGGCCTTCAGCACGATGTTCAGAGTCGCGACTTCGCCCGCCTGAATCTGGTTGAAGATGTCTTCCAGCTTCACGCCTGTGTGCACGCGTGCATCGCCGCGTTGCGCCTTCAGTCGATAACGCTGCTCACGCGCTTCGGCAACAGTCTTTGCGGTCTTCTCTGTGTCGGAGCTGCGGAACTCATCGCCCGCGTTCGGCACGCTTTGCAGACCGAGAACCTGCACGGGAGTGCTGGGGCCAGCAGCCTTTACTTGATTGCCCTTGTCGTCGATCATGGCGCGGACGCGGCCCCACGACGCGCCGGCAACGATGGCGTCGCCGACCTTGAGTTCGCCCTTGTCGACGAGCACGGTCGCGACCGGTCCGCGACCGGTGTCGAGGTTTGCTTCGAGCACGACGCCCTTGGCGCGACCCGACGGATTGGCGGTCAGCTCCTCGACCGCCGCGACTGCTGCGAGCTGTCCGAGAAGATCGTCGATGCCAAGATTCTGTGACGCCGACATCTCGACGACGATCGTGTCGCCGCCCCACGCTTCCGGCACGAGTTCTTGCTCGCTCAACTGCGAGAGAACGCGCTGGACATCGGCGTTCTCTTTGTCGACCTTGTTGACGGCGACGACGATCGGCACTTCTGCGGCGCGAGCGTGATTAATGGCCTCGATGGTTTGTGGCATCACTCCGTCGTCGGCCGCGACCATCAGCACCACGATGTCGGTGACCTGCGCACCGCGGGCACGCATTTTCGTGAATGCCGCGTGGCCTGGCGTGTCGAGGAACGTGATCTTGCTGCCGTTGACATCGACCATGTAGGCGCCGATGTGCTGTGTGATCCCGCCGGCTTCGCCCGCGACCACGTTGGCGTTGCGGATATTGTCGAGCAGCGTCGTCTTACCATGGTCGACGTGACCCATGATCGTGATGACCGGCGGACGCGGGACCTGTAGTTCTTCGTCGTCGTCGTCGCTGTCGTCGAACAACGCCTGCAGTTCCAGTTCTTCCTGCTGACCGGGCTCGACGAGCAACAGATCGGCACCGACCTCGAGCGCGAACAATTCCATCTGCTCGTCGCTGAGCGTCATGGTCGCTGTCACCATTTCGCCATTCTGCAGCAGGAAGCGAATTACGTCGGCGGCCGTGCGATTCAGCTTGGGAGCGAACTCCTGCGCCGAAACACCACGTTCGACGATGATCGTGCCCTCGGGCACCGGTGCGTTCGTTGCGGTGTAACTGCTGCTGTAGTTCGGCTGCATCTCGTCGAAGTCACGACGACGACGAGCACGACTCTTTTTGCGCGGCGCGCGACGCTGCCCGCTGGGACGACCACCAGGTCCACCAGGGCCGCCACCGGGACGCGCACCGCCAGGACCACCGGGTCCACCGGGACGACCGCCACCAGGACCACCGGGTCCACCCGGACCGGGGCGAGGACCGCCGAAGCCACCCGGACGCGCGCCGGTGGGACTCGCGGGGCGCGGCGCATAAGCACCGGGACGGGCGCCGGTAGTGGACGGCCGCGCGGGACCTGTGGCACCGGGGCCGCCGGGCCCGCCTGGACGAGCGGTGTAACCGCCACCAGGGCGAGGCCCACTTGTTGCCGGACTCGGAGCCGGGCGCGGCACAGTGCCGCGCGATCCGCCGGGCGGCGGTGGAATCGTTTTGCCGGACGCAGAAACCGCGCGACCACTCGCTGGCGGCGGCGGAATCGGTCGGCCAGTAGCAGACGTCGGCCGCGCTGGTGCAGGTGCTGGACGCGCGGGAGGCGGTGCAACGGGAGCAACTGCTCGCGCTGGAGCCGCCGCAGCCACGGGACGAGCAGGCTCGGCCGGGGCTGGGCGACTACTCGTGATGCGCGACGACGCGGCGGGTGCTCGTTCTGGTTTTGGTTCCGGTTGCCGTTGAAGGTCCGGTTCCGGCTTGGCGGCAGCCGCGGGCTTCTTCGCCGCCGTGTCCTTAACAGAAGGGGCTTTCTCGGTTGTCGCTTTCGCTGGCTTGGCCGGAGCCTTCGCGGCGGCCTTCGCCGCGGTGGCCTTGGCCGGCTTAACAGCTGCGGCTGCTTTCTTCGCGGCTGCCTTGACGGGCTTGGGCTCCTCGGGCTGCTCGGGTCGAGTGAGGCCATCTTTTTCCGCGCGACGACGGAGACGATCGCCTTGCGCCTCGATGAGCGTGGATGAGTGACTCTTCACTCCCACACCCATCTTCTCGCAGAGCGCCATCATCTCCGCATTCGTCATGCCGAGCTGTTTTGCCAGCTCGTGTACGCGCAGGTTCTTCGCCAAAACTCGGGTCAGCCTTTCCTTGGCGTCAAATCATCGGGAGCAATCCCGACGACTGACGATTCTTTCATGTCTATTTCTTTGAACGCGGCGCGCAATGAATTGCCGAGCGCCAGCAGCGCTTCCGCTGGCGTCGAGCGCTTCCACGACCTATCGAACGCCTTTCGTTGCACTGCCGTTTGGTAACAGTTCATCGAACACAACCAGGCGCCTCTGCCAGCCGCAGTACGACTGACGTGAGCACCTTGCGAGTTAACTGCGCAGCGCACGAGCTCATTCTGCGGTCGCGACTGGCGGCAGCCGATGCACGTGCGGTGCGGTGCGGCGATTCGAGTATCAGGCGTGGTCACCAGTCTCCTCGGTATTGGGCGCCTCGGTGGTCGGTGGTTCTGCAACCTTGTCCTCGGCGACAGTTTCTTCAGCAGCCGTCTCGGCTGCTGACGCGGCTTCGTTCCACTGCTCTTGCGTGAGGATCGTGCCATCGGCGGCGTGCCATTCGACCTCACCGGTTTCGGCGTTCGGCACCCACTCGCCCTCTTCATAGTCGGCGTCGTCGATGCCTTCAACCGGTTCGGTCTCTCCGCGAATGTCGATGCGCACACCAGTCAGCCGCGCGGCAAGGCGCGCGTTCTGACCTTCCTTGCCGATCGCAAGGCTCAGTTGGTTATCGGGCACGATGACGTCGGCTTGGGTCACGTCGTCGCTGATGATGACCGCTGTGACTCGTGCAGGCGACAAAGCCTTGGCGACAAAGTCCGCCAGGTCTTCGCTATACGGAACGATGTCGATCTTCTCGCCGCGCAACTCATTGACAACCATACGGACGCGCCCACCACGGGCACCGACGCAGGCGCCGACAGGATCGACGTTGTGATCGTTGCTCCACACGGCGATCTTCGTGCGATGTCCGGGCTCGCGAGCGCAGCCCTTGATCTCGACGATGCCGTCGGCGATCTCGGGAACCTCCAACTCGAAGAGTCGCTTGATGAGACCCGGATGGGTTCGGCTGACGACGATCTGCGGACCCTTCGCCGTCTTGCGCACTTCGACGATGTAAGCCTTCACGCGATCGCCGGGCACGGGACGTTCGAACGGCACTTGCTCGGCCTTGGGCAGCAGGCTCTCGACGCGACCGAGGTCGAGCAGCGTGTAGCGATCGTCGGCTTGCTGAATGATGCCAGTGACAATGTCGCCCTCGCGGTTCGCATACTCCTCGAACTTGCGATCGCGCTCGGCCTCACGAATCTTCTGGCTCATCACCTGACGGAAGGTTTGCGCGGCGATACGACCGAGCTCTTCCTT
Organism: Ilumatobacteraceae bacterium; assembly: GCA_025451395.1. Lineage (GTDB taxonomy): Bacteria > Actinomycetota > Acidimicrobiia > Acidimicrobiales > Ilumatobacteraceae > UBA668. Next base: position 8,575 of record JANWKM010000023.1, on the reverse strand, counting down.
CTTCGGTGTGTCGTCGCGTTCGTTCACCCAGTTGCCGTCGTCATCGATGTCGAAGGCGATGAACGTGAACTCGAATGTGTCGGGGTTCACGTGCACCTCGACCTCGGGTGCCGCGCCTGGGCGCCGCTTGTAAGCGAGCGCAAGTGCGTCGACGAGAACTTGCAGCAGGGTGTCGACCGAGATGTTCTTCTCGTTGGCCAGCATCTTGATGGCTTCTGACATGTCGAGCGTGCTCACCGTGCCGACTCCTTCTTGGTAGCCGCATTTGTCGTTCGGCTACGCGTTGCCGCGCGCGCTTTGCCCGGCTTCGGTGCCGGACCCCATGTGAAGACGGTGCGGGCGCGATCGATTTGGGTATATGGCACTGTGCGTTCGTCGGCGCTGCCGTGTATGTCAACGTCTGGACGAATGGTCACCGACTGATCGTCGGCAGCCGTTAGTACGCCCTGCACGCGCCGATCGGCGTTTGTCGTGTCGCGCAGTCGCAGCGCGACGACCTTGCCCAGCTCGCGCTGGAAGTGCTGCGGAGTGCGCAACGTGCGCTCAAGCCCCGGGCTGGTGACTTCGAGTGTGTAGTGGCCGGGCACGGGGTCGTGATGGTCGAATTCGCGGCCGATAAGGCGGGTCGCGAGAGCGATGGTGTCAAGGTCGACACCGGCCGTGCTACCGACGGGCGTATCGATCGTGATTCGCAACGTGCCGCCGCGGAATTCGAGGTCGTAGAGGTCGAGTTGGAGGTCGCCAACGATGGGTGCGACCAGGGCGCGCACCTTGTCGAGTGTCTGTGTTTCACTCATCGTTTTGACCTCCTCTCGCCCCCTTAGTTCACGACAAAAGGGCCTAATCAGTAAAGAAGGCGTGGGCCACGAGAGCCCACGCCTTTAGTTCCTTGAACTTCAAAGACCCCTAAAGTATAGCGCCTGACGGGTAGTGTGCGCCCTGCCGTGAAGCGCGGTGCGGGCGCTGCCGCTGGCCCGCGAATTCAACTCAGATCGCCCGCCCAAAACCGTCCATGAGGTGCCCTTGTTGCGAATGTCGACGCTGTTCCTGCGCACGCTGCGCGAGGACCCGGCCGACGCCGAAGTCGCCAGTCATCGGCTGCTCGTTCGCGGGGGTTACATCCGCCGCGCGGCACCCGGCGGCTTCACCTGGCTCCCCCTTGGCTGGCTCGTTTTCCGCAACGTCGAGCGCGTGATCCGCGAGGAGATGGATCGCGCCGGGTTCCAAGAGGTGAACTTCCCAGCACTGCTCCCCCGCGAGCCGTACGAAGCCACCGGCCGCTGGACCGACTACGGCGACAACATGTTCCGCCTCAAGGATCGTCGCGGTAACGACATGCTGTTGGCACCGACGCACGAAGAGATGTTCACATTGTTGGTGAAAGATCTGTACAGCAGCTACAAGGACCTGCCGCTGGTCATCTATCAAATCCAGAACAAGTTCCGCGACGAGGCACGGCCGCGCGCTGGCCTGCTGCGTTGTCGCGAATTCACGATGAAGGATTCGTACAGTTTCGACATCGACGATGCCGGGCTCGACGCGAGCTATCTGAAACATCGTGTTGCGTATCAGCGGACGTTCGAGCGACTCGGAATGCCGTACGTGATCGTCTCCGCGATGAGCGGTGCGATGGGTGGCTCGAGGAGCGAGGAGTTTTTGGCGCCAATGGACGTTGGCGAAGACACGTATGTTCGGTGTACGAGTTGCGACTATGCGGCCAATACGGAAGCCGTACGCGTGGCGGTGCCAACTGCGTTGCCACTCGACGGTCCCGCTGCGGAAGTTGTCGACACACCGGATACGCCGACGATCGATACGCTCGTCGACCTTTTCAACGCGCGACCCGATCTACGGCGGCCAGACCGCGATTGGACGGCGGCCGACACGTTGAAAAATTTGGTCGTGAAGCTGAAGCATCCCGACGGCACGGTCAGTGCGCTCGCGGTCGGTGTGCCCGGTGATCGCGACGTCGACATGAAGCGACTCGAGGCGCAAGTGTCGCCGGCTGAGATCGAAGCGTTCACCGACGAAGACTTCGCCAAGAACAAGCACTTGGCGAAGGGGTACATCGGCCCCGGCGCGCTCGGCGAGGGAAAGTCCGCTGGTATTCGCTTCGTCGTCGACCCGCGCATCGTCGCCGGTACGCGCTGGATCACGGGTGCAGATAAGCCCGGTCACCACGTCAAAGATCTGATGATGGGCCGCGACTTCAACGCCGACGGTCTCATCGAGGCCGCCGACGTGCACGATGGCGATCCGTGCCCGAACTGTGGCAACGCCTTGGAGACTGCACGCGGTGTCGAGATCGGACACATTTTTCAGCTGGGGCGCAAGTACGCCGAGGCGCTCGGGCTGACGGTGCTCGATGAACACGGCAAGACGCGTGTCGTCACGATGGGTTCGTACGGAATCGGTGTGTCTCGTGCAGTCGCTGCGGTCGCCGAACTGAACCACGACGACGACGGATTGATCTGGCCGCGCGAGATCTCTCCCGCCGACGTACACATCGTGGCTACGGGCAAAGCAACGGATCCACAACTCGCAGCAGCCGAGAAGTTGGGCAGCGCGTGCGAGGCCGCGGGGCTGCGTGTGTTGCTCGACGATCGCGTGGGCGTGTCGCCGGGCGTCAAGTTCAATGACGCCGAACTGATCGGCGTGCCGACGATCGTCGTTGTTGGTCGCGGTCTAGTCGACGGCAAGGTCGAAGTGAAGGACCGCCGCACCGGTGAACGCGAAGACGTCGCGCTCACCGACGTCGTCGCGAGACTTCGCTAGCTCAGAATTGACGGTCGTCAGAACTGCGTAGGAGGAATCGACGGGTCGCCAGCTGGCACGGTCGGTCCAGGGATACCTAACCAATCACTGCCTGCGGCAAAGAGGGTGAATCGCGCGAACGTGCTTGGGCAGCACTCGGGATCGGTGGGGCCGTAGACCGCGGCCCACATCTCCACACCGTTGTTCGGACGTAGCACTGCGACGCCGCTGGGAATCTCGTTGTTCACGGCCATCACGCGTGGATTGCCTGAACGAATGTCGACAATGTTGACGTTGAGAAAGCCACCGCTGCCGGCAAGTCGCAGTCCTGAAACCAGTTCGTCATTTTCTCCGGAGTCGATGTTGCCGGTGACGATGTTGAAGTCGGCCCACGCGCCGGGGTCTGCCTGCACCGCGCGCAACACCACGACCCAGTTGCTGGGAGCGCTCTGCTGCCACACGTATGCGTGAAGAAGGCCGCCGGTACCAAGAGTGACGGTCCACATGCGTTGGCCGCCCTGAGCGTTCCACACTCCGCAGCGCGTCACCGTGTATGGCCCACCAGCGATCGCCTCGTAGAACGGCTCACATACTCCGGGTTCAGCCGTTACCTCTGGGTCGCCTTCTTGCGCGCCCGCGACCCACTCTGTCGGATTGTCCACTGCGGGTGTTGGTTCTCCGAATCCGCCTTCCGGTATCGAAATGGTCGTCGGCGACGCGACAGTTGTCGCAGCGGCGGGCACGATCGTTGCGCCGGTTGCGATAGTGGTCGCGCCGAACACGGTCGTCGTGGTGCCCGCCGACTTAGTTGAGTCCGACGAACAGGCGCCGAGCACGAGGACGACGCAGACGAGATAGCAAGTGCGCTTGATGTCAGCAGTTTGCATCAGAGTTCGCTGACCGGAATCGACGGGTCGCCGACCGGAACGGTCACACCGGAGTTGATGAACCAATCGCCATCGACCGCAACAAGAAAACTCTGGACGAAGTTGAGCGGGCAACAATTCGGAACTCCTTCAGCCTCCACCGCCGACCACATCTCAATGCCGACACCCGCACGCAACAGCGCCACGCCGTGGTTGCCGATGGGGAGCACGGCCAGCACGCGCGGAGTACCCGAGCGAACGTCGATCAATGCAACGGAGAGTCTTTCGCTGGCGCCATGGATGTGAACACCCGAGACCAGCTCGTCGTTCGGGCCAGAGTCGGTGTTGCCCGTGAGAATCGTCACGTCGTCCCACTGGCCCGCGGTGGGCTCCTGCATCCGCAACACAGGAACCCAAGTGCCGGGAGCGCTTGGCTGCCAGATGAACGCGAACAGGAAGCCGGTCACTCCCCGCGTCACGGTCCACATCCGCGGGCCGCCATATGCGTTCCAAACCCCGCAGCGCTGAATGGTGTACGGGCCGCCGGCGAGGGCCGCATAGAAGGGCTCACACAGCCCGAGCTCGGCAACCACGGTCGGGTCACCCGCTAGCGGACCAGCTTCCCACCCGGTCGGCTGCCGTGAGGCCGGCGTCGAGATAACTGCGATGGTAGTTGTCGTCGGCGCGATGACGGTCGTCGTTGCTGCAACGGTGGTCGGCGACGTGGTTGCGGCGTCCACAACGGTCGAGTCGCCAGCCAATGTTGTCGTGACGCCGGTCGACGTGTTCGCATTGGAACTGCAAGCCGCGAGCACCACGAGCACGAGAGCTACAGACATGCGTCTCATAGGCCGACGCTAGCTGAACGTCGCCAGACCCTGATCAATGATGACGCGGTCTCCGACTGAGGTGGTGAAGACGGCTTTGCCATCGCCGATTCGCCAGATGCGAATGGTGAGCGCTTCCCCGGGCAGCACTGGTGCGGAGAAGCGTGCCTCGATGTGATGAAAGCGCGAGACGTCGTTATTTGCTAGTTCGGCCAACAGCGCACGACCGGTGAAGCCGTAGGAACACAGGCCGTGCAGTATCGGTCGGTCGAAACCGCCAAGCGCGGCGAACGACGGATCGGTGTGCAGCGGATTGCGATCACCCGACAAGCGATACAGAAACGCTTGGTCGGGCGAGGTCTGCAAGGTGACCTCATGTTCGGGCGCGCGGTCTGCGGGCGGTTCGTTTTGCGGACCACTCGGACCGCGATCGCCGCCCCATCCGCCTTCGCCGCGGATGAACAACACCGAGCGCGTATTCCATAGCGGTTCGCCATCGGTCGACTTCACTTCGTTCTCGACGACGACGAGGCCGGCTTTGCCTTTGTCGTACATCGCGGCTACTCGGTCTTGCGCGGTGGCGGCGCCCTCGACCGGAATCGGCCGGTGCAACGTGATTGCTTGCGAACCGTGTACCAACATTGCCCAGTCGAAAGTGCCGACCTTGCTGAGGGCGCTCGCGCCGGGTGACGGTGTGGCCGAGCCGGCGACGACAGCGAACGTGGGATACACGACTTGCGCGACGTTCTTGGTGTTCTCGGTGCTGAACTGCAGGTCGGCTTGACCAGCGCCGATTCCGACCGCGTACAGCAGCGCGTCCTTCGACGTCCACGCGATGTTGCGCACATCGCCGACCGCGCCGACGGCATCGGGGTTCAACGGCATCGCGACCTCATGCTCGTTGCGGCGGTTGCGGTTGTGGCCACCCGCCGGGATCGCCATTCATCCCACTGTTCAAGCGCGCCTTCGACAGCAAGTCCTCGACGACCGATCCCAACTTCGTCGGGTCGTCGACAGGCGCGTGGCGCGGGCCGCGCACCCAACCCTCTGCGATCGCCAACGTCTGACCACTCGCCTCGAAGACGCGACCGGTGACACCCGCCGACTCCTCGCTCGCCAGCCAGGTGACGATCGGAGCAATCCATCGCGGCGAGCGCATCTCGCGCTCCTCCTCCGTCTCGGGGGCCGGGCCGAGTCCTTCGGTCATGCGCGTGAGTGCGACGGGAGCGACGGCGTTCACCGTCACGCCGTAGCGGGCGAGTTCGAGGGAAGCGATTTGTGTGAACGCCGCGATGCCGGCTTTGGCAGCGCCGTAGTTGGTCTGGCCCGGGTTGCCGTAGATGCCGCTGACCGACGTGGTGTTGATGATGCGCGCGGCTACCGGCTTGCCTGCCTTGCTCTGGTCGCGCCAATACGCGGCAGCGAAGTGCGACGGCGCGAACGTGCCTTTGAGGTGGACGTTGATGACCGCGTCCCATTCTTCCTCGGTCATGTTGGCCAGCATCCGGTCGCGCAAGATGCCTGCGTTGTTGACGACGACATCGAGCGTGCCGAAAGTGTCGATCGCTGTATTGACCAGTCGCTGCGCGCCCTCAAACGACGACACGCTGTCGCCGTTGGCAACCGCCTCGCCGCCCATCGCCTTGATTTCTTCGACGACCTGCTGCGCCGGGCTGGTGTCGCCACCGGTGCCGTCGACGCTGGCGCCGAGATCATTGACGACGACCTTGGCGCCATGCTTGGCGAGGCTCAGTGCATGTTCGCGTCCGATGCCGCGCCCTGAGCCGGTGACGATGACAACGCGGTCCTCACACAGTCGTTTCATGCCGGGCATCATAAGGTGGACGCGATGACCGATGACGAGTCTGGTAGTTCAACGACCGCCGATGTACTTGTCATAGGCGGCGGTCCGGCGGGCGCTACAGCGGCAATCCTGCTGGCGCGGGCCGGTCGGTCGGTGATGTTGGTGGACAGGGCCGTTTTCCCGCGCAACAAGTGTTGTGGCGATGGGTTGACGACATTGGCGTTGCGCGAGTTGGAAGCTCTGGGATTCCAACCGGCGATGGTGCCGAACTGGCTGACCGTCGATGAGGCTTGGCTGCGGTCGCCATCGGGTCGCGAAGTTTGTCTGCCGCTGCCGACGAACGGAATTTTCGGTGCGACTGCCCCACGTCGCGAGTTCGACTACGCACTGCTGCAATTGGCGCGCGATGCCGGAGCGGATGTGCGCGAGGGCTGCGGCGTTGGCGGCGTGACGCAAACGAGCGCCGGAGTTGACGTTGCTGTCGACGGCATCGGTTCGGTGCGCGCGAAGTTCGCGATCGCCGCTGATGGGATGTGGTCGCCGACGCGCAAGGCGCTTGGACTCGCCGAGTCGGGGTACCTCGGCGAGTGGCAGGCGTTTCGCCAGTACGCGACGGGTGTCACCGGGCCAGCCGCGACGCGGCTGTATGTGTGGTTCGAAGCCGACTTGCTGCCCGGCTACGCGTGGAGCTTTCCGCTCCCCGACGGGCGAGTGAACCTCGGGTTCGGTGTGCTGCGCGATGGAGTGCGCACCGGCAAGTCGATGAACGCCGAGTGGGCGGGGCTGCTCGAGCGTCCGCACATTCGCGCGTCGCTCGGACCCGACGCGCAACTGCAGGATCGTGTCGCCGCGTGGCCAATCCCAGGGGGCATTGATCGCGCAACGCTCGGCGCGGGACGCGTGCTCTTCGTCGGCGATGCCGCGCGGGCGAGCGACGTGATGACCGGCGAGGGAATCGGCCAAGCGCTGGTCACTGGTCGACTGGCTGCGGAGGCGATTCTTGGCTCAGACGTAGCGGTCGCATCACGTTACGAAAAGTCGGTGCGCGCTCATTTGCTCGCCGACCATCGCATGTCGAAGCTGCTGAACGGTTGGTTGGCGCGACCATGGGTTGCGCGCGGAGCGGTCCGGGTCGCGGGCACGTCGCTTTGGACGCGCCGCATGTTCGCCCGCTGGATGTTCGAAGACGAACCCCGCGCCATCTTCCTCACCCCCACCCGCTGGCACAAGAACCTCCTGCGCCGCCCGGGTCCATTTCAATAGTCCGAGGGTTTGCTCCCGTCGGAGGGTTTCGTCCCCGCCGGCGGGGACGAAACCCTCCGATCAAGCCGCGACCGCGATTACCCGAGCGCGATAGTTTGCGGCCAGCTCATCGAAGAGGGCCAGCGGATTGGCGAAGTCGTCCTCCGTGACGCGTTCAACCTGCCAGTCGATGCGATGCAACTGGCGATCGCGCTGCTTGTCGCTCACAATTCCCGCTGCTTGGCTGTGTGCAGGATGGATGTCGACCTCAACTGCCCAGCGAACCGCTGGCACGGCCAAGTCGATGCGAATCCGTTTGCCATTCGGCAGTCGCAGCGCGTCTTGTGGAACAACCGGGACACCTCGAGCAAGAAGTCCGTTCATCACGTCGAGCTCAGGATGCGAGTCGACAGGCTTGCGATCGCCTCGCTCCATCAGCGTGCGGACGAACAAGTCCGAACCCGGACGATTGGGATGACATAAGCGAACCGAGATTGCGCCGAGTTCTTCCCACGACGAGTCGCCAGCGCGTAGAACCTGATCGATGACGGAGGTCAGATTTGCTTGCGTCAGATCCGCTGCAAGATCGAACAGCAGGCGCGCCCAACTCGCGACTCGCATTCCATTCTCCAGAGTGCGAACGTCGAACGGTCCAATACGTGTCGACTGTCGCAGCAGAACGCCGTCAGGTTCATCGATGCGAATTGGATGAGGGAGACATAGGTGGATCTTGGAGGCTCGCGGCATCCGTCGTAGGCCCAGATATCCACCGGCGGTTGGTCCCGTAATGAAGCCAGTCGGGTGCGCAAGACTTATCGCGACGAGCACCTGCTCGAATGTCGGGCGTTGGACCGCAACGCGATAGACGGTCTTGAACGGATGATGAAGGACGCCGTCGTCGACGAGTCGTTCTCTAGCAGTCTTTCCGATTCCGCCAGCGGCGAGTTGCTTCGATGTGATGTGGCCGACTTGACGCTGCATTGTCGCGAGCGTTTCGGCGGAGAACGTTGGCATGCGCGTGTTCCTCCCGTTTGGTGGGCAACGGGGGAAGTCGCACGCCGAACATACCTGCGCCGACTCCG
>JANWKM010000022.1 GCA_025451395.1 Ilumatobacteraceae bacterium | reverse complement strand
CCCGGTGGCAGTTGTCTCGGCATCGTGTGCACCGACATTCCGCTCGACGCCCGCCAACTGCGCCGCGTCGCGACACGAGTCGGCCTCGGACTAGCAAGGTGCGGCGCCGTCGCGCATCACGGTAGCGGCGACATCTTCTGCGCCGTCAGTACTACCAACCGGCTTCCGCGGCGTCCAAAAGGGCTCGCTTCTGTCGAATTGTTGGGTGACGGATCGATCAACGCTGTGTTCACCGCCGTGATTGATGCGACCGAAGAGGCAATGTGCAACGCGCTGTTCGTGGCCGACACGGTTTCAGGCGTCAGTGGCACAGTGATACCGGGACTGCCGGTTGATCGTGTATGGCAGCTAGTTAACCGATGAGCATTGCGACGGCCGCGGCCAGCGCCGGGTCGTTGGACTCGTCGAAGAGATCCCATCGAGTTGGAACCTCAACATCGGGAATGATGCCGGTCTCTTCCCACGGACCGTACGTCGCTCCCACCGCGGTGAACGTCTCGGCGGCGAGCCACACGCGTGATCCATCCTCAAAATCGAACGAGTTGAGCGTCTCGACGTTGCCCGCAGTTGTCGATCCGACGACTTGCGCTCGTCCATTGGCTTGCAAGATGCCAGACATCACCTCGCCGTAGCTGATCGTATTCGCGCCGACGAGGACGACCATCGGAACGGTTTGTGAGCCATTGACATCGTTGGGTTGAATGACCATGCGTCGAGTGCCCTCGCGATTGGTGTACTCACCGAGGTCGCCAGCTGTGAACAGCGAGAGGATCGGCTCGAGTGAGGAAAAGCGACCTCCAGCGTCCATTCGATTGTCGATAACAACACCATCGAGTGGCCCACCGCCGGCGAGCGCGGTCAGCGCCGACTGGATTTGGTCGCCGAGCGTCGCATCGAACAGACCCGGCAACAGGATGTAAACAATTCGCGTGCTGGGCACGACGCAGATATCGATCGGGTTCGCGCCTTCGACGCGTTCGCGCACGAGGTCGAGCGTCTCGGTGCCACGACCGGGGTGCGAGACCGTGATCGAGATGTTTGATCCCTCCGGGCCAAGGAATGGGTTAACCCAGGTTTCGCCAGCGAAACCGATCGAAGGCTGACCGTCCACCGACAGCACGGTGTCGTGCGCGCGCAGCCCCGCGCGTTTGGCAGGGCTGTCGTCGAACACCAGGATGAGACTCGCGCCACCGGCCTCGAAGACCGGCAGAAAGTACCCACCGATTCCAACGAAGTCGAGCTGACCCGCAAGCTGTGCCGCCTCGGCCGCGATTTCCGCGGGGCTTTGCACGTGCGAGTGATCGTCGCCGAGTTCTTGGATCATCGCGTTCATCGCGGTATAGAAGTCGTCGTCGGTGAGGCCGGCGCTCACAAGGTCGCGATAGCGGGCGACGATGCCCGGCCAGTCGACGCCGTTGAACAACGGATCCACGTAGTGGTCGACGACCGCATTGCTGAGGCCATTGAGAACATCCAGGTGCCGAGCGGTCGTTGCTGCTGACACGGCACTGTTCGGGGGCATTTCCGGAGGAGTTGCCGGGAACGGTTCCATGTCGGCGTGTTCCGGTGCCGTTGCCGCACCAGGGACATATCCGCACCAACGCAGCCCATCGGACCTCGGCTCCAGAACTGCCGTTGACGGCGCAGCCGAGGTTGCGGCGGTGGTTGGTGTCGTACTACCGCCGTTGGAACCACCAACCAGTAAGACGATCACTCCAATGCTCGCCAGTCGTTTACTACCCTGCCTTCGGACAAGGGTCATCGACGCCTCCGATCCGGTCGTTGTGTTCCTTTCTCCGGTGTATTGCCCCGACGCTTCGCGACCTCGGCCGCAAGGCCGCGACGAGCACGCGCGGTGAGCGAGAGCGGTACCGGCTTGCCGGCTCGCACCGCGCGCCAACCGAGTAAGTACGTCGCACCGGCAAACGCGCCAATCAGACCAACAACCAGGAAACCGATCTCACCGGGCAGCGTGAAGAACACGGGCGGAAGACAACCGAGCACCCACGCCAGTTGGAAGCGCGTCTCGAACTTTGCGAAGGCGCGGCCCTGGTTCGCATCTGGCGCATCGCGCTGGACGATGGCGTCGAACGCGAGGCGACCAGTCGCGGAACCGAAGTTGACGACGAACGCCAGCAGGATTGCGGTGATGAGTCCACCGCTCGTCGCCGCGAAGATACCGGCACCGGCGATCACTGCGAGCGCGAGCGTCAGCATCAACTCTTCGCGAACCACGCGCCGAAACGTGGGCGCCACCAAATTGCCGAGCATCGATCCCACCGTCGATGCCCCCGCAGCCAAACCGAACTGGACGAGCCCGTACTCCTCGCGTAGCCAGAAGAAGAGGTGGAACGTCAGGAATCCGATCGTCGCTCGTATCAACGCCATCGCGCCGGTGGCCAATACGATGCCCGCCGAACGCAACTCGCGACGCTCCTCGCGCCGCGGCGGCGCAGCGGCAACGACATCGCGCGGCAGCCGGTGGGCGGCGAAGGTGGGTACTAGGAAGATTCCGGTTCCGGTGAATAGTGCTGCTGGTCCGCTCAGCTTGCCGATGCCGACCAGTGGGCCGATCACGAGGATGCCGACCACACCCGAGATCAAGCTCAACTTCGAATTCGCCTCGACCAGTTCCGCCTCACTCTTCACCACACTCGGAACGAGCGCCGACTTCGAGACGGCATAGGTTTTCTGCATCACCATCGCGCCGAAGACCAGCGGATACAGCAGAACATCATCGATGTGGGCAGCCATCATGACGTACAGCAAGGCACGCACGATCGAGGTGATTTGCATCACCATCCGCCGGCCACCGGGGATGCGATCGACTGTTGGCCCGATCGCCGGTGCAACAACAGCGAACGGCGCGACCGAAACCAGCAAATACAGCAATACACGATCGCGTTGTGCGTCGGGACTGAGACTGAACAGCACCGATCCGGCCAACGCGCCGTACATCGCCGCGTCACCCATTGTCATCAGCGCATGCGTGCGCGCAAGTCGACGGAACGGCGAGTGCTTCTGGACCGGCTGGTGGCGAGGGCGCCGACCGCCGCGGTAGACCATGTCGGCTCGCACTCGCTCGCTCACAGACGCATCGTAGGTGGCGCCGGCAATATGCGGACGGTGATCAGGCCGGGCCACCGACACTTTGCGACTGAATTGCTACCTGGTCGATGACGCGGGTAAAGGCGCGGGCCGGAGATCAGGCCCGCGGACGCTCGTATTTGTAGCCAAGTCCGCGAATGGTGGTGATGCGGGTCGGGTTGGCCGGGTCGGGCTCGACCTTGCCGCGCAGCCGCTTCACGTGCACATCGAGGGTCTTGGTATCGCCGACGTAGTCGGCACCCCACACGCGATCGATGAGCAGGTCGCGGGACATCACACGACCGGCGTTGGCCAGCAGTAGATGTAACAGCTCGAACTCCTTCAGCGGTAGCGCGACCTCGGTGTCGTCGACGATCACGCGGTGCTCATCGGCATCGAGGCTGACGTCGCCGACCGTGAGTGCGCCCTGCGAAAATTCGGCAGTGGTTGTCGTCGCGATGCCGCGCCGCCGCATCACCGCATGCATGCGGGCGACCAGTTCGCGCATCCGGTACGGCTTGGTGACGTAGTCGTCGGCACCCACTTCTAGGCCGACCACGGTGTCGATTTCGGCGCCCTTGGCCGTGACCATGATGATCGGAACCTGACTTCGTTTGCGCAACTGTCGGCACACGTCGAGCCCGCTGACCTTAGGCAGCATCACATCGAGCAACACCACGTCGGGCTGCACGCTGTCGAAACGGTCCAACGCCTCGGCACCGTCGGTAGCGACCACCACGCGAAAGCCTTCCCGTGCGAGCCCGACCATCAGCGCTTCGACGTAGCTCGATTCGTCCTCGACGACGAGCACGGTGTGGGCCATCTGAGCAGCCATTCCTCAGCTCCCGACCGGTATTTCAACGGCAAGCGGAATGCGCAGAGTAAATGTGGACCCTTCGCCCTCGTGCGAGACAACATCCACTTCCCCGCCGTGATTGCTCGCTACGTGGCGCACGATCGCCAGGCCGAGGCCGGTCCCGCCGGTCTCTCGACTGCGAGCGCGGTCGACGCGGTAAAAGCGTTCGAAGATGCGATCGACGTCGCGTGCTGGAATTCCGATCCCTTGATCGGCAACCTGGATCTCGGCGAACCCCCCAACAACGCTGGAGGTGATTCGCACCTTGCTTCCGACGTCGCTGTATTTCACTGCGTTGTCGACGAGATTGCTGACTGCCGATATCAACTGCAAGCCATCGGCCTCCAACGAGTCTGGCTCAACCGCGCCGATGCACAACTGCACCCCAAGCGTTTCCGCTCGCAGTCGATGGCGCCCGACAGCCTCACCGAGCACAGACGACAGGCTGACCTCTTCTCGAACTCCGCGACCATCGAGTTCGATTCGCGACAACTCCAGCAGGTCGTCGATTGTTCCCGATGCGCGGTGGGCCTCCTCCATCATTTTCTTCGCCAGGTGTCGGTTGATCTCGAGATCGTCGCTGTCGGCCAATGCTTCAGCCAACACCGCGAGCGCGCCGACCGGGGTCTTCAACTCGTGACTGATGTTCGAGACGAAGTCGGTGCGCACCGCGTCGACGCGCGCCCGGTCGGTGAGGTCGTCAATGACAACGAGCGCTCCCCCACCGGCGAGAGGTAGGCCACGCACGAGCAGCACCTGTTGCGGCGGACCGAAGAGCGTCAGCCGCTTCTCCGCGGTCTCACCGTTGCGCGCCGCCGCCAGCAAATGCTCGACCGCCTCTTCCAATAACACATCGGCGTGGCCGCCAAGCGATGCAGCGCCGTTGCGCAGCAACAGCTTTCCGTCGGCGTCGACCAGCACTAGCCCCGCCGGCACGGCGTCGAGCCCACTGCTCAATTGCGCGGCGTGTTTCTCGGCAGTTTGCCGCGCGGCTACTTCCCTGCCCAATTCTCGGCGCAGGCGCTCGATCTCGCCTTTGCCAAACCAGTTCACGATCCTCCGGATGCCTGCGTTGCCGTGCCGTCATTCAACTCAACCTGTGGGCGAGGCGCCTTCTTGTGATCGGGCATCCAGCCGGTGATCACGAAGCGCACTCGCTCGGCGATGTTTACCGCATGGTCGCCGATGCGTTCGTAAAAGCGCGCCACAACCGCCAACTGAACGGCGACCTGCAGGTCGATTCGACCGGCGGCATGACTTTCGAAGATGGCCTGAATGAATTGTTTCTGCAGCGCATCGAGGTAGGCATCCATGTCGTCGAGTGCTGCCGCCATCGCATCGTCGTGCTCGACGAACGCCTCGATGGCCGCGGTATAAAGCGCCTGAGCCTGCTCGCTCATGCGGTTGATGATGCCGCGCAGCTTCGGGTCGAGTTCGTGGCCGTAGATGCGGCGCGCGGCCTTACAAATATTGGCGATCAGGTCGGCGCTGCGCTCGACCTCGGCGATCATCTTCATCAGCGCCACGACTTGGCGCAGCTCGGTAGCAACGGGAGCCTGCAGCGCAAGAATTTTCAAGCACTGCTCTTCCAGGTCGACACAACGTTGGTCGATTTCTGCGTCGCCACGAATGATGTATTCAGCGCCCTCGAGGTCGCCGTCGAGCAGCACTGCCGTTGCTCGTGGAACAAGCTCAACAACCAGCGCAGCAAGTCGGGCGAGTTCTGAGCGAGCCTGCTCGAGTTCGCCGTGGTAGGCCTTGCGTAACTCTGCCATCAGCCGAACCTCCCGGAAACGTAAGCCTCGGTACGTTCGTCGCCAGGCGTCGAGAACATTTGCGACGTGGGGGCGAACTCAACGAGCACACCGGTGCGGCGGTCGCCGCTCTCCTGATTCACCTCTGTGGTGAAGAACGCCGTGTTGTCGCTGACTCGGGCCGCTTGTTGCATGTTGTGCGTGACGATGATGATCGTGTACTCGCTCTTGATTTCTTGCATCAGGTCTTCGATGCGAGCGGTAGCGATCGGGTCGAGCGAAGAACACGGTTCGTCCATCAGCAGCACTTCCGGCTCGACCGCGATTGCGCGTGCGATGCACAGCCGTTGTTGCTGGCCACCGGAGAGCCCGAGTCCACTCGCCTTCACACGATCCTTGACCTCGTCCCACAGCGCCGCTCCGCGAAGCGACTTCTCGACCGCGTCATCGAGTTCGGTCTTGCGCTTGACGCCTGCAAGCCGCGGGCCGTACGCGACATTGTCGTAGATACTCTTGGGAAACGGATTCGGCTTCTGGAACACCATGCCGATCCGGCGACGAACTTCGACGGCGTTCACCTGCGGGTCGTACAGGTCGACGCCGTGATAGCGAACCTCACCTTCAACCCGCGCGCCCGGAATGAGATCGTTCATTCGGTTGAAACAGCGCAGCACTGTTGACTTGCCACAACCAGAGGGACCAATAAACGCGGTGATTTCGTTGCGCAGGATTGAAAGCTTTACTTCGCGAACGGCACGGAAGGTGCCGTAGTAGACGGCAAGGTCGTTCGTCGAGAACACCGCCGCCTCACTCTGCTCGGTCGGCTCGGTCGATGTCTGTGTAGTGACTTCCACTTCGGTCATGGTATCTAACGCCCCATTCATCCTTGCCGCCTCTTCTCGAACCGGTTGCGCAGCAGGATCGCCGCGCCATTCAACAACAGCACCATTGCCAACAGCACCACGATTGCGGCAGCGTTGAGATCTTCGAACGTCAGCCCGGTGCGCTTGCCGGGCTTGTTCACTTCATTTGCCCACCCGTAGATGACGATCGGCATAGCGGTGAACTTGCCCTTCAACTGCTCGACGATGCTTTCGCCGGGAAGGCTTGCGAGCCGACCCGTGATTGCGCCGATCAGAAGTAGTGGTGCCGCTTCACCGAGCGCTCGAGCAACGGCGAGCATCGTGCCGGTGAGAATGCCGGGAGCGGCATAGGGCAGCACGTGATCGCGTGTCACCTCCCACTGGGTCGCGCCGACACCGAACCCGGCTTCCCGCAAACCCGACGGAACGGCGCGCACCGCTTCCGAGGTCGTGATGATGATGATCGGCAGTACCAAGATCGCGAGCGTGATGCCGGCAGCAATGACGCTGCGGCCACCGGTGAGCCAGCTGAGGCCCTGCACGAAGACGACCAAACCAAGGATGCCGTAGACCACACTCGGTACCCCGGCCAGATTGCGAATGTTCAGTTCGATGAAGCGCGTCAGTCGGTTCGACTTTGCGTACTCCTCGAGATAGACACCGGCGAAGATGCCGACTGGGAATGCAAGCACCACCACAAAGGCAGCGATCATCAGCGATCCCCAGATCCCCTGGCTGACACCCGCCTTGTCGGGGCTCGACGCGAGGTCATTGACCAGGAAGCCAGTGCTGCGCTTATCGAACACTGGAATGGCGCTCGCAATCACGTCCCACATCAACACGGTTAGGACGAACAACGCGAGGAGCAGACACGCCAGTAGTGCGCCCGCAAAGACGTAACCCTTTACGTCGCGCTTCGACTCGGTGAGTCCGGCTCGCACCGAGGCGGTGGTCGAGGTCGAGATTGAAGCGGTGAGCGCCACTAGTACACGTTCCGAATCTTGCGGACGACACGGCCGGCGATCATGTTGAGCGCCAGCGTCATCAAGAACAGCAGTGCGCCAACGAAGAACAAGCTTTGAAAAGCGAGAGTGCTGCCAACAACTTGGTCGCTACCGACAGCAAGTTGAGCCATCGCCGAGGTCATCGGCAGCCCGGGATCGCGCGGATCGGTGGTGCGCGGTGACTGCCCCAGTCGCCCGGACGCCAGCGCGGCGATCATCGTCTCGCCGATCGCCCGTGAGATCGAGATGAGCAGCGCGGCGACGATGCCCGAGATCGCGGCCGGCAACACGACCTTGATGACGGTCGTGCTCTTGCGCGCGCCAAGCCCGGTGCTCGCTTCTCGCAACGATGACGGCACCGAGCGCAGTGCGTCTTCCGAGATCGATGCCATCAGTGGCGTCACAAGTACACCGATCGCAACACCGGTGACCAACAGACTGGTGTTCTGGGTCGTGTCGAACAGCGGCTTGATGAGGTCGGGGCCGAGGACGCGGAGAGCGAAGAATCCGAAGACAACACTTGGTACGCCGGCGAGTACTTCCAGGATCGGCTTCAACACCCGCCGGGCACGAGGTGATGCGTATTCGCTGAGGTACACAGCGGCGCCAAGGCCAAGCGGTGCAGCGACGACGATGGAGACCATCGACACGATCAACGTGCCGGACACGATCGTCGGAATGTCGAAGCGGTTGTTACGTGGATACCAACCGGGCGCTTTACCGCCATCGATGAGAGCGCCGATGCCAGCATCGTCGATCAGCCCGGAGAGAAATGTCCATGCCTCGGTGAACAGGGTCCACACGATCAGCGCGCTGATCACGATCGAGAACGCGGCGGCGATGAACAGCATCAGCCGCATGAACCGCTCTTTGCGCATTCGCCGAGGGTTGCCACGCAGGTCGCTGACAAGCAGGGTGGCCGTGGAACTCATGGTGTGCTCATTCCCTAAATGATGGGACCGGACCCTTAGTTAACGACTCTTAGTTAACGACATGGGTCCGGCCCCATCATAAGTGGGGAGTCTTTCTGTGTAGTTAAACGACTTAGGCGTTTGCGTGGGCCCAGGTGGCGCGACTCGCCTCGAGGCGGTCGGCCGGGATGTCGACGTAGCCCGCTTCGCTGACCTTGGCGATGCCCTCGTCGCTGAGGAACAGATCAACGTAGGCACCGATGGCCGGGTTCTCAGCCAACTTTTGTTCGTTGACGTACATGTACAGCGAGCGGCTCAGCGGATAGCTGCCGTCGGCGATTGTGTCGACCGTCGGTGCGACACAGACGCCGTCGCCCTTGTCGACCTCAATTGCCTTCATGCGAGCCTGCTCGGCCTCGTAGTAGGCGAAGCCGACCCAGCCCAGGCTGCTGTCGCTGCCCTCGATGCCCTCGACGATGACGTTGTCGTTCGGACTCTGCGTGTAGTCATTGCGGGCTGCCTTCGGGTCGGTACCGCGACCCTCAGCAATCTTCTTGAACGCGATTTCGATGAACGAGTCGTAGGTGCCGCTCTCCGGGCCCGGACCGGTAATCACCAGGTCGGCGTCCGGAAACGCCGCCGATGTAGAACCAAGCTCGGTGGCCAACGCCTGTGCGTCGCTCCAGTTGCTGAAGCCTTCCGCCTCTGGGCCGATCAAGGCGTACAGAGCGGCGAAGTCCAAGCATGTCACTGCGTCGTTGTTCGGGCTGGTGGCAACAGTGATGCCGTCGATCCCGATTTCGAGCTCGATGAAGGTAATGCCGGTGCCTGCACACACCGCTGCTTCCTCATCCTTGATCTTGCGCGAGGCATCGGAAACGTCGGCCTCGCCGTCGCAGAACTTCTTGAACCCGTCGCCGGTGCCGGGACCTTCGACGGTGACAGCCAATTCGCCGCCACTCACTTCATCGGCGAGCTCGCCGACGAGCACTGCGATCGGCTCAACGGTGGATGAACCGGTGACGAATACTTCGCCGCCGGCAATTGCTGGCCCGGCGGTGGTAGTCGGTGCGTCGGCCACGGTCGTGGCGGCCGCTTCGGTCGTTGTGGCTTCGTCGGCACCTTCATCGTCGCCGCATGCCGCGGCAAACAGTGAAAGGCCTGCAATCGAGGCGAGTACGAGTCGCCCGGTGGACTTGTTCACGTTGTGTTCTCCTATGAGTCTGGTTTGTCGGGGTTGAACCGCGTAGTCAACGGCACCGAACGGTACGAAACCCAAGTAACACGACTCCCGTTCTCAGGTGAACGGAGGATGAACAGCATCAGGCTTTCTGGATATCGATAACCCAGCGCTGCATGCGACCTTGCGCGTCGCCGTCATCGAAATTCGCCGGACCGTGCCGATGCCACACACCATCGGCGTCGAGCTCGTGGCGCACCACGTCGTCGGCCAGGTTGAGGCTCAGCACTTTGTCGAGCCATATCTGGTGCTTGAGGTGGGTGACCGGCACCGCAACTTCGACTCGCCCGCCGAGGTTGCGACCCATCCAGTCGGCACTCCCGATCAGGTACAGCGGACTGTCGTCTTCGCCGTGTTCAAAGCGAACAACGCGTGAATGCTCGAGGTAGCGACCGAGAATGCTGCGCACGTAGATGTTCTCGCTCAGTCCCGGAACCTGCGGACGCAAGCAGCAGATGCCGCGCGTGATCAGGTCGACACGCACGCCGGCCTGACTGGCCCGATAAAGCGCCTCGATCATCTCTTCGTCGGCGAGCGAGTTCAACTTCGCCATGATGCGACCGTCGGAACCGAAGGAGATCTCATGCTCGATGAGATCGAGCAGTTGGTCGCGCATGTATCGCGGCGCGACGAGCAGCGATTGGAACCGCACCTCTCGGCTGTAGCCGGTGAGGTGATTGAACAGTTCGGTCACGTCGGCCCCGACCTCGGGGTCGCAGGTCAGGAAGCCGACGTCCTCGTAGGTGCGCGCAGTCTTCGAGTTGTAGTTGCCGGTGCCGATGTGGCAGTAGCGGCGCAGACCATCGTCGTCCTGGCGCACGACCAAGGTGGTCTTGGCGTGAATCTTGAGACCGACCAACCCGTAGACGACGTGCACGCCAGCGCGTTCCAGTGCCTTTGCCCACCCCACGTTCGTGGCCTCGTCGAAACGCGCCTTCAGCTCGACAAGAACCGCAACTTGCACACCGCGTTCGGCGGCACGCATCAGGCTGCGTGCGATCGGACTGTCGCCGCCCGCGCGATACAGCGTCATCTTGATGCTGCGCACCTTCGGGTCGTCGGCGGCCTGCCCAATGAAGCTTTCAACGCTACTGCCAAAGCTCTCGTACGGGTGATGCACCAACAGCGCCCGCTCGCGAATGACGGAAAAGATGCTGCGGTCCTGAGCTTCGGCGCGCTGCAGGCGCCCAGCCGTTACCGGCGGCCATGGCTTGTCCTTCAGCGTCGGCCGGTCGAGGGCGTGCAGTTGGAAGAGGCAGGTGAGATCGAGCGGGTGGCGGTGCACGGTGACGTCGGCCCTTTCGAGGTCGAGTTCCGAGACCAGCAACTCGAGCATTTCGTCGCTGATTCCTTGCTGCACCTCCAAGCGCACGGCACGACCGAAGCGGCGACGGCGCAGCTCCATCTCGACGGCGGCGAGCAGATCGTCGGCTTCCTCGTCTTCCAGCGTTAGGTCGGCGTTGCGAGTGACGCGGAAGACGGCGTGTTCCTCGACCACCATTCCCACAAACAATGTGTGCATCTGGGCGGCGATGATTTGCTCGACGGGCACAAATCGATTCCCGTCGGGCAGCGCGACGAGGCGCGGGAAAACGTTCGGCACCTTCACACGTGCGAAGCGTCGCTCGCCCGTCTCGGGATCACTGACCATTGCCGCCAGGCTGAGCGCGAGACCCGAGATGTATGGGAAAGGGTGCGCTGGGTCGACCGCCAGTGGAGTCAGCACAGGGAACATCACTTGCTCGAATTGTGCGATGAGCGGTTTCTGATCGTCGTCGGGCAGCGATTTCCAATCGAGGATCTGCAAGCCCTCGGTGCTCATCTGTTCCAGTAGACGATCGAGCACGAGCTCCTGCGCCGCAACGAACTCGTCGGCAGCGGTGGCGACCTCTGCCAGTTGCGCTCGCGGCGACAACCCATCGGGTGCTGGCTCGGTGACGCCCGCCGCCACCTGATCTTTCAACGCCGACACGCGAACCTGGAAGAACTCGTCGATGTTCGCCGAGCAGATCGCGCAGAACTTCAGTCGCTCGAGCAGCGGAATGCCCGGCTCATCGGCGAGCGCGAGCACCCGGCGGTTGAAATCGAGCCAGCTGAGCTCACGGTTGAGCAGGCGGGCCGACACTCATGTCCCCAATGCTCAGCTACTGGTCTCGGGGATACCGAGCACCCATTCGATGCTGATGCGCTCGCGTTCGGCGTCGCGCACGATGCGCTCGCGATTGCGGCGAAACTGCGGGTCGTCGCGGGGCAACAGCACCAGGCGGGCCAGGGCACGCGTACGGAATTCCTCGATCACGGAGCGCTCGCCATAATCGCCGTAGATCTCCCAATGGGGCGACACCGGCCCGAGATAGACGATGCGCGCATGGGCCCTCGGTGGCTCGTTGACGATGTCGGTCATTTGGTGTCTCCCTGGCGCTCTAGGACCCGCAAAGTGTACCGGCAGGGGTCTTTTTCGTCATATGTTCGTAATGTTGGCCGCCAGCTGCTAGACATTGACAAATTCGGGAACCAAACCACTGCCTACAGCGTCGTAATCCGTAGGTTGAATTGGTGCGGCCTCCCGGATCGAAAGGGTTCTGGTCAAAAGGTCCAGTGCGGGCGCACTACCAGCCGCGATCCCCCATCGCGGCAACAAGGAGACGCGCATGAAACCGAACCTTTCCGTCACCGCCGGTCCCGCCGAAGCCGATTCGGCAACGGCCTGGATGAGCCGCGGAAACTGCCGTAACTATCCGCCGGCCACGTTCTTCCCCAGCGATGGTGTCGGCGTGGATCGTGCACGCAAGATCTGCAACGGCTGCCCGGTGCTTGGGCAATGCCTCGAGTACGCGCTGGATCAGCGAATCGAGCACGGCGTGTGGGGTGGGTGCAGCGAGCGCGAGCGTCGCCGAATTCTGAAGCGCCGTCGCGTAACCGTTTAACTACACGTCTGACGAATTAGCTAGGCGTCGTCGGAGGACTTGGTTGCGTCCGCGGCGGGCTTGCTGGCCGCTGCCTCTTTCTCACCGGCTGCCAGACCCTCCTTGAATTCCCTTTGTGCCTTACCAAGGTTCTTGGCGAGCTTCGGCAACTGCGAGCCACCGAACAGCACTAGGACGATGACGAGGATGAGACCGATCTCAGGAGGGCCGAAGCCTGCAGCAAACATGGCTGCATGCTAACGCTGAACTTGTGCCGAATGCCAAGCGCCGGTCGTTCAACTAATGGTCAGCCGATGCGGCGGACACCCTGCGAGCGCTGACGACGCAAGCGGCGACGCTCGCGCTCGGACAGCCCGCCCCATATGCCGAACTTCTCGCCGTTGACGAGCGCGTATTCCAAGCAGTCGGTGCGTACGACGCAGCCGCGGCAGACCTCTTTGGCTTCACGGGTGGAAGCGCCGCGCTCGGGGAAGAACAGATCGGGATCGACACCGAGGCAGTTGGCCTTGTCTTGCCAATCGGTCTGTGGTTCTGACGTGAGTTCTGTATGCATGTGAAGGCCCCCTGCTCAGGCCTGGGCGGGATATCGGGAGCGACACCCCTGTAATTACATGGCTGTCATTCTCCCATATCACATCCCCTGAGCGCAAGGGGGGATTTGCCAGACCCCTGACAAGGGTCTTCGCGAAGATCAGTCGCGGTCGCGAGTCAGCCGGCGCGGCGGGTCGCGCGCCCTCTGCCCTGCTGCCGTTTGTGCTCGATGAAGTCGACCAGCACGTAGTCGCCGAGGGTCTGGTGGTTGGTGAAAAAGGCCCGTCCGCGGTTGATCGAGGTCAGCTTTTCGATGAACGAACGCAACCCAGAGTCAGCGTCGAGCATGAATGTGTTGATGCGAATGTTCTCGCGCGTGCACCGCACGACCTCGCGCAGCGTTGCTTCGACAGTCGCCTGCACCGGCGGGTAGTTGAAGTAGACGTCGCCGCGTGGAGTGATGTGCGCGGTCGGCTCGCCGTCAGTGATCATGATGATCTGCGTCGTACCCGATTGCCTGGCGAGCATTTTGCGAGCGAGTGTGAACCCGTGGTGCATATTGGTGCCGTAGGCGAAGTCCCAACTCACCTCAGGTAACTGCGCGGGAGTCAGCGCGTATGCCGTCTCGCTGAATCCGACGAGGCCCATGTAGTCGCGCGGGAACTGCGAAGTGATCAGGGAATGCAGCGCCATCGCAACTTTCTTCGCGGGCAGGAAGTTGTCGCGCATCGGCATGCTCATCGACAGGTCGAGCATCAGGACTGTGGATGAGCGCGTGACGTGTTCGGTTCGTTCGATCTCGAAGTCCTCGGGCGCCAACTTCACCGGTGTCTGCGCGGCCGTCCCCAAAACTGCGCGCCGTTGCAGTGCGTTGCGGATCGTGCGCTGCAGATCGAGATTGAACGGGTCGCCGAACTCGTACGCCTTGGTCTCGTAGGTGCGCTCGTGGCCTTGACCCTGTTGATCGAGTTGATGTTGCCCGAACCGGTCCTTGGCCAGCTTGCTGTACAGGTCGCGCAAGGCGTTGCTGCCGATCTTGCGCAGGCCCTTAGGAGTCAGTTCCAGCCGACCTTCCTTCTGTTGGATGAGGCCCTGCTCCTCCAGCATGCGGGTTAGTTCGGCCAGACGTTCCAGCGATCGTGCGGCATCGTCGCCCAGCAGATCGCGCACACGATCCATGTCGGCCTCCGCCAGCGCACCCGGACTGGTGGCGTTGCGCAGCAGGTTCTCCAACTGGTCGAGGTCGCCGAGCTCCTGCATCGTCTGCATCGCTTGCGCCATCCCCATTGGGTCGCTGCCCTCGAATTCGTACTGCTGACCCCAGCCCATCTGCGGGAACAACGACTGCAGGTTGCGACCCAATTGGTCCATCTGCCAACGCAGGTCCATGTCGTCGAGCAACTGATTGCTCAGCTCTTGCAGCTGCGCCCGCTGCTCGGGGGTCATCGAGTTAAGCATCGCCTGCATGGCCGCCATCCGGCGCGCCATCTGCTCGAGCAACTCGTCGAGACTCTGCGGGTTCTCGGGGAAGAAGTCACCGAACTGCTCCATGAACTGCTCGAATCCCGGATCTTCGCCGCGTTCGCGTTTTTCGAGCATTGCGTTCAGCGCGGCCATCATGTCTTTCATACGCGCGATGTCGGCGGGCGACATGTTCTGCATCGATGACGACATCTGGTCGACCATCTGCTGCATCAGCTGTTGGCGAAGTTTGTCGAGCAGTTGCTCGAAGCGACGTTGCGCGTCGGCGCTCTCGAAGTCGTAGGCCGAGAGCTCTCGAACCTTGCCGGCCAGGTCGTCGGGCAGCATGTCGAGTCGGAAGTTGCGATCGGCCGCCGCGTCGCGGGCGGCTTTCGTGCGGCGCTCGTCGCCACTGCGTTCGGCCGCTGACGTCGCCTGCTCGATCGCGTGGCGTTCCTCGTCGACGATGTCGTTCAATTCGTCGGCGATCTCCTGATAGACGCCGCCGAGATCGTGGCGATCGAGTCGTTCCTGGCGCTGCTGACGTAGCCGCTCGAGCATCTCGCGCAGACCCTGGACCCGCTCGCCGCTGCGGTCGCGCATGCCGTCCTGCAGCAGTCGCCGGAGAGCAGCGTTGACGTCACCGTGGTACAGCAGGTCGTCGGTCAACTGGTCGAACAAGCCGTCGGCGTCGAGGTCGAATCCCTTCTGGGTGCCATCCCAGCGGGAATAGGAAAATCGACGCGGCATTGCCTCAGAACCTACCTGTCCGGGGGTGACGGCGGCTTTGGTCCGAGGGTTACGTGCAGGTTTCGAGGGGTCCGTGGGTCACGTGCCCGTATTCGGGCACGTAGCCCTCGGAACGACCATTACGGGTAGGTGAACGGGCGGTTGCGGGCTTGTGAAATACTTCACAAACGGGTTCGGTTGAGCGTACAATCACCCAATGCGCGTTCCACGCACGTTCTCGTTCGTCGACCTGACCGGGTTCACGAACTACACCGCCGCCTTCGGCGACGATGCTGCCGGCCGCATCCTCGGCGCCTTCCGCACGATCGCGCGCGAGGTCGCCAGCGAGCGCGGTGTGCGCATTGCCAAATGGCTGGGCGATGGCTGCATGGTCGTGTCCATCGAGCAGACGTACGCGATCGCGTTTGCTCTCGAGCTCGAGCGTCGTGCACTCGAAGTATGCGAACCACTCGCCCTACGCGTCGGTATCGCCAGCGGGCACGCGCTGCTCTTCGAGGGCGACGACTACATCGGCTCGGCGGTCAACCTGGCGGCGCGCTTGTGTGATGCCGCCCACGAACACGAAGTACTGATGCCGACGATGCAACTCGAGCGACTTCCAGAGGGCGTCACCGCGACGCCGCATGGAGATCTTGAGCTGCGCGGCTTCCCCGGCGCGATCAGCGTTGTCGAGTTGAGCGGCATCCCGAAGTTGTCGGCAAGCGCTGACACTGGCGAGTTATGGACTCGCAGCCCCTTCCTGACCTGATGCACTACTCGGCGCCGTCGAGCGCCGCGACACGCTCGGTGTCCTCGTAGTCCTCCCACTTCACCAGTCGCCCCCAACGCGCTTCCAAGAACGCGACCGCGCGATTGTTGTAGACGTCGTGGCCGTCGTTAGCCGGGATGAACACGTGAACACGGATCGCGATGCGCGTGTTCCATGGTGGGCCGTTCACCAGCATGTCTTCGATCACGAACTGGATGCCTCGGTCGACGAAGCGTTGCGAGAAGGCCAAGCATTCGTCGACGCCGCGATGGGTGACACTTCGTTCCCGGCCCTTGACGACCGGCCGGTACATGCGTGCCCACGAATTGTCGCCAGGGAACGCGAGTTGCACATCGGGCGATGCGATCTTGAGCAGCAGGCTCGGATCACCCGCGTTCAGCTTCTTGACGCTGTGGCGAAGCAGCGCACGGACCGCCGCCTTGTACATCGGCTCGCTCAGCCGCGACCGCGGTACGTCGCCGACGACGAGCCAGCAACCGTGTCTTTGTTCAGCCGCTTGGAGAGATGCAGACCCTCCAACACGAACTCGATCGCAGCCGCGATCGCGGCGGGCGACTCATCGCCGCCGGCCAAGGCGTAGACCGCGGTGCGCAGCGCGGGCATCTCGTCGATCAATCGCGCCAGTTCCGTCGAGGCGACCTCTTCT
>JANWKM010000021.1 GCA_025451395.1 Ilumatobacteraceae bacterium | reverse complement strand
GGAGGATGTTCTCGGGCTTGATGTCCCGGTGCACGACGCCCCGCGCGTGCGCGTAGTCGAGCGCCTCGGCGATCTCGCGGGTGTAGAGCAGCGCGTCGGCGAGGGGCACCCGCGGCTGGCGCAGCATGAGGTCCCGGAGCGACTCGCCTTCCACATAGGGGAAGACGGCGTAGGCGAGGCCCCGTACCCGTCCGGAGTCGATGAGCGGAATGATGTTGGGATGCTGCAGCTGGGCGGTGATGCGCACCTCGCGCAGGAAGCGCTCGGCACTGAGCTGCTGCGAGGCGGTGCGGTTGGGGTCGAGCAGCTTGATCGCGACCTGGCGACCCAAACGTTCATCGAGCGCGGCGTGGACGCGCGACGTACCGCCCGCGCCGAGTTGTTTTCCGAGCAGATAGCGATCTGCAACGCGACGAGTCACGCCCCTGACTACCCGGAAATCTCACAGAACTAACGTCGAGCTGCCGCGAGGCGTTGCTGGAAGTAGGCAACACCCTGTTCGTGATGGGGCGACAACGGACCCGGTCGGTACGCCCGCGACGTGTAGTTGCGGTTCGTGTGCAGGCAGATTTCGAAATCCTGCCGAACCACCTCGATGCTGCCGGCCACCGTTCGTTCCTTCTCCTCGAGCGGCACTGAGTCGGCGAAGTAGTAGTGGTAGACCAGTTCGGTGCGGTCGATCGACAACGGATTGATCCGCGAGGTGTTGAAGCCGTTGGCGAACAGCGACAACGTCCAATCGGGCCACATCCACAGCCATACGCCGCGGTAGAACAAGCCTTCCCGCGGCGGCGCCGTCATATATACGTAGCCGTCGCGCGCCGTCGTCTCGAACTTGTCGAACTCGATCGCCTGGAAGAACTCGGGGTGAATGCCGGGTATGTGATACCCCTCGATGAAGTTGTCGACGTAGATCTTCCAGTTGGCGTCGAAGATCATCCGCTCTTCGCGGTGCAGCGTGTACGACTCCAACGGTTCTTCGGCGAGTTCCGCGGTCAGTCCACCGAGTTGTGATGCCAACGACTCGACAGGGTCGATGGCCACGAACACCAAACCTCGCCATTCATCGATGGTTATGGCGTCGAGTGGCCAATCGGCGACGTTGAACGTTGGGTCGTCGCCGAACCACGGTGTGCGTCGCAGTTCGCCGCTATCGGCGTACAACCAGTGGTGGTACGGGCACTGGATGAAACCTGGGCAACTGCCGGTTCCTTCGGGCAGCAGTCGAGCGCCGCGATGACGACACACATTGCGAAACGCGCGCAACAGGCCGTCGGTCGACCTGATCGCCAGCACCTTGCTGCCGGCGATCTCTTCGGCGACGTAGCTGCCCGGCTCGGTCAGTCGCGCGACCGGACCAACAAGGTGCCATGAGCGTTCGAAGACGGCGCGTTGATCAGCGCTGTAGATCGCCGGGTCGACGTACTCTCCGACCGCGGCGTTACGCATCGACGTTGCCTAGGGCTGGATGATGTTGTGCACCGGCATCACGTCGGGCTGGCCCGGGTCGATCCCGGCCGCGGCGAGGATCGGCATCAGCTTCGCGCCGAACGCCTCGAAGTCGGCCTGCGAGTCCCACACTTCGTACACCATCACGGCGTCTTTCGGACCGAACGCCGTGTGGTGGCTGCGACCCTTCGGGTTCGCCAGCCCTGCGGCCTCGAGCTTCTTGACGATCTCGTCGTAGTTCGCTGTGGACACGGCAGGTGGATGAAAGTAAACAGCTAGTGACATGAGCGTGGTTTACCACAGTTCGACGACTCTGAAACCACGGCCCGACTGCTGCGTTTGTGCACTGCCGCACGGTATGCGTGCACGAGTGATCAAACGCTGACGGCTACATCAGCGCGACCGTTTCCGCCCACAGTCGTTTCATCATCACGCCGGCCGGTTCCACCGCATCGACGTGCGTGACGCCCATTCCGGCATAGAGGCAACCGGCCTCAATATCACCGGTAGCGCCCTCGAGCGGACCGTCGTCGCCATAGCGGAGGATCGGCTTGTCGCCGTGATGCAGAATCACGTCGCCTTCGCCCGGCCGGTTTGGTGGCTCGGGACATCCCGCGGCTTCCCACGCTTCGAACGTCGAGTTGCGTATTACGCGGTGCATCGCGAACGGGAAATCGCCGTCGAAACAATTGGTGAACACCGTGCTGTCCGCACCCGCCTCGACGAGGGCTTGCTTGTGCACTTCGTGGGCTCGGCTCTCGGCCGTGGCGACGAAGCGCGTTCCCATCACGACGGCTTGCGCGCCCTGCGCGAGGCGAGCCGCGATGTCGGCGGCGCTGCCGATTCCGCCAGCCGCGAGCACCGGCACCGCGCCCGCAACTTCGACGACCTCCTCGAGCACCTTCGCCAAAGCCGTCGTCGATTGCACATGACCACCGGCTTCGATCCCCTGCGCGATCAGAAAGTCGGCGCCCGCCTCGATGGCGGCTGCTGCACCCGCCGCCGAAGCGACCTGAACGCCGGCCTTGGCGCCGTGCGACTGGATCAACAAGATGGCGTCGGCGTCGATGCCCCACGAGATGGTGATCGCCGGCGGCTCGCATTTTGCGGCCGACTCGAGCGCCGCCGTCCCCCACCGCAGCACGAAGTTGACGTAGAACGGAATCGCCGCCTCCTTCAACGTCGCGATCTGTTCGGCGGCAACGACGGGTGGCGTCCAGGTCAGCGCCATCGCACCCATACCGCCTGCACGCCCCACCGCGGTGGCGAGCACCGGGTTCGACGCGCCACCGATGGGCGCTTGCACGATCGGGATCGTCAGCCCAAACCAGTCCATGAACTCGTTGCGCATCTACTGACCCGCGAGCTCGTTCATCTTGCTGGCGAGCTGAACGTCGAGCGCCGTGATGCCGTCGGCGTCGTGCGTCCACAACTCGACCTGCACGGTTCGATAGACGTTCGACCAGTTCGGGTGGTGGTCCAGGGCTTCTGCGTGAATCGCCACCCGCATCATGAAGCCGATCGCCTCGACGAAGTTCGCAAACACAAAACCCTTCGACAACTTGCCGTCGTGCAGACGCCACCCGTCGAGGGTGATAAGGGCTTCCGCGACCTCGTCATCGCTCAACCGCCGAGGTGCAGGTGCCATCGTTCGCATTGTACGATTCTCCGCTGTGACAGCCGACGAAGCGATCCTCATTGCTCGCGGTATCGCATCCGCGGTGGGCGACGACGGGCAGTTGACGCCCGTTCAGGCCAGCCTGCTCACGGAAGTGATCGAGGCCGTTCTCGACGTTCGTGTCGATATCAACGCGCTGGAACCCTTGGACGCCGAGTCATTGGCCGCTGCGATGGGCCAGCAATCGGAGGACGCCCGCCGACGAGTTGTGCACATCATGGTGCTCGCCGAGCTGATCCTGAAACCGATCCCACCCGAGGTCGCTCGCCGCGTGGCGGCGTACGCCGACGCGTTGGGTGCCAACGATCAGTTCGTGCGCATCGCACGCCGGTACGCACAGGGGGCGTTCGGGCTGGCGTGGATCGATCTTCGTCACAACGGGTTCGCCGAGCATTGGCAGATGGTGCGCATGGATCAACTCAAGAGCAACATCAAGCTCGAGGATCAGCTCGCGTTGGGTGTCGAGGATGGGCCACTCGCCGAGCTGTGGTACAGCTTCCGCAATTACAAGCCGGGCACGCTCGGCCGCACGGTGTGGGACATGTACCGCGGGCGCGGGTTCGCGTTGCCAGGTTCGATTGGCGGGGCCTCGGCGTACCTCGCACAGCACGACTTCGTGCACGTGCTCGCCAACTACGGCACCAACCTTCCCGGCGAACTGGAAGTGTTCTCGCTGATTGGCCACGCCGACCCCGACCCGAAGGGATTCGCGTGGATTGCGACCCTGGTTGGCTTGTTCGATACGGGGTACGTCGAAAGCGCCGGGTTCTTCGATTACGACGTGGCCAAGGAGAAGCGGCTCGACAACCCGGCCATGCACGTGCGCATCGCCGACGCGCTGCACCGCGGTCGCCTTCTGCGCGAGCGATTGGGCACCGATCTTCTTGAGCTCGATTACCACGACTTCGCCGAACAGCAGCTCGACGATGTGCGCCACGAGTTAGGAGTTCTCCCGAAGTCGGAACGTGCGCTGGCGGCGAAGTCGCCCGGCGTGTTCGACCGCGATGGCCAGACACCCTTCCAGCTGGCGTACGGTGAATCGCTAGACCATGACATGTGGTGACTATTCACCCCGAAGGAGACAATCCAGTGGCGCATAGACCGAGATTCACGCAAGGAATCCGATTCAAGTGCTCCAATCCCGATGCCCTCGTGGAGATGATGAGGGAGTACGACGCCGCGACGGCGTCGGTCGATGTCATGGGTTTCATCGGCGCGCGAGTGCTGGCCGATCGTGACGTTGCGGGGCAATACATGGTCGTTGCCGAGTTCGCCGAGGTCGACGGTGATCTGACCGCCGCAGAGGAAGCGAAGCGCAACGAGCAGCGAAATGAGATCGAGGGTTGGTGGCCCAGATTCATGGCCCTCATGGACGGCGAACCCGAGTGGTCGAACTACGACGAACTCTATCGCACGGGTGTCACCGGCAACCTGCGTACCGGCTGAGGAACAGGGAGCGAGCGCATATGCGGTTCACGCAAATCATCAGAGTCAAGTGCGCCGACCAGGGAAAGCTCGTCGCCCTGGCACGCGCCTGGGACGAGAATCAAGCGCAAATGGACGTGATGGGTTTCATCGGCTGTCGGCTGCTCGCCGAACGCGGCAACCCTGGGAACATGCTGCTGCTGGCCGACTTCGCGCCAGTCGATAGCGCTCGCTCGGCGGCAGAGGAAGCTGCACTCAACAACGGGCGCGAGGAGACCGAGCGGTGGGCCGCCCTTTTGTTCGCTGCCGTCGAGGGTGAGCCTGAGTTCATCGACTACGACGAGCTCTACCGCACCGGAATTACCGGCAACCTGCGCACCGGGTGAGAGCGCGCCAATACTTGGCTTAGGCAACCTGGACGGCGTCGGTGAGTTTGGCGGGAACAGTCTCGGGGAATGACACGACGAGATGTCGATCGAGAGCCGTAGCGACACGCGCAAGTGTGTCGATCCGGTTCCGGGCTTCACCGCCACCCTCTTCGAGACGCGAGATGACGGACTGCGTGGGGCCCATCTTCTCAGCCAACTCACGTTGACTCAGCCCCGCTTCGGTGCGCAAGTCATAGATCAGCTGTCCAAGCGCGAGGTCTTGCGTGACGCCCGCGCGCGTGTCACCGCCAGTCGGGCGGCGCTTCTTCGCGATGTCGTCCCAGCGGGAGTAGTTGGCCATAGGTGGTTGTCTCCTTCACGGGTTTTCGATGGCGCACTTAGCGGCTGCCTTGCGCGCTCTCGTTACCTCATTGCGTTCGTTGTTTCGTTGCTTCCGAAACGTTGTGAGCAGAACGATCCGGTTGTCCTTCGTGAATCGATAGGTGATGCGACTTCTCGACAACGGCATGCGCGCCGCCGACCCGAG
>JANWKM010000020.1 GCA_025451395.1 Ilumatobacteraceae bacterium | reverse complement strand
GTCGGCGCCGTTCCGAAACTCGACCGCCAGCCATGCATGTGTTGAAGAGTCGCCGGATCGAGACCGAGGAGCTCCGTCGTCTGCACCGTCGTCGCCGAACGTCGAACGGCAACCCCTCGACGCAACACGTCGGTCATGGCCGTTCCGGGCGAGAGCGCCGTCCACTCGCTCGGCGTCAGCAACGCCTGCGGTCGCACGAGCGATGCACCCAGTTGCACGCGGAAGTCGTACGGAACGGCAAAGGCTGCCTGGTCGCGCGACCCGAGCCGCAACGTCGACGCGTAGCCGAAGGTCAGGAACGCGAACATCACGGTCACCGCGATGAGCGATGCAGTTGCAACAGACCGCAGAGGTTGCGCTGTGGCCTCGGACAACGTCAGTTTCGTCAAGGGCCATCGGCGCGGACTCGTCGACGATGCGGCGCGCAGGGTGAGAGGTACGAGCCTGATGACGATCGCTGCCAACGCAATCGCGGCGAGCACCGGCACCGCAACGAGAACCGGATCGACCTTCTGGTTCAAGGCTCCCGCAGACACCGAGCCACGACCGACCAACACTCCGAGCACCACGAGTGCCGCAACCCCGGCCACGTCGCTTGCCAACACTCGACGGCTTCGCTGCACCGGCCTCGGATCGTTGATGCTGAGCACGGCAAAGATCAAGAACCACACTGTCGCGCTGACAGCCATCACAGCGGCGATGACCGAACCGTCGATCGAACGATCGAGAATGCTCCAGCCGCCAAGACCGGCACGGTCCCCCAGCCACGCCCCGAGCGCCACCGCCACGGCGGTACCCACGACGACGCCACCGATGACGGGCAGAATCGCCTCGAGCGCGCGAAAGACGAAGATCACGGGTCCGCTCGCACCACGTCTGCGAAGAAGAGCAGCAGTCCGCCGATGATCCGCACGTCCCGCAAGACCTGCCAACACTGCAACTCCGAGGAAGAGCACGAGCACCGCGCCGATCGGGACTGCGAGACGATTCCCCGAGATTCGTGTGCGACTGGTGATCGATCTCAGGTCGTCCTCCGGACCAGATACGAACAACCCGGCGAGCGACGGGTCACTGCTGATGGAGCGCACTGCGCCGAGGAGTGGACCGACATCGATGCTGCGAAGCTGGTCGGCGACCACCGGCACCTGCCACGCGTACGTTCGTCGAAACAGCTCGTAGTCCGCCAGACCCGACGCGTCCGCAACACCATCGGCAAGCACGATCAACTCGTCGTCGAGAGGACGCAGCTGCCCGTCCAACAGCAGGTCACTCGTGGAGACAGCGGTTCCGACGATGGTCAACCCGAGCGCAGACTCCGCCGAGAACGGGGCGACGGGCTGGGGATCGGTGGACGCCGGCACGATCGCGATCACCTCGCACCGTTGCGCGTCGCAGCGAGTCGGCCACGCCCCGTCGACGAGGCGGGTGACCTGCTGCAAGTCGTCGATTCCGGCGAACCTCACCGCGCGTCCGTCGCCGGCAGCGAGCGAGCGGTATTCGACGGTGCGCAGCGTCGGGCCAAAGCCCCGTTGCTGCCACCGCCCGTCGATCTGTGCGTTCAGTTCGGTGAGATCGTCTGCGGACGGCGAGAGATCCGGCGACATCACCACCGTGAACGCTCGATCGGAGGGATCGACCTCGGCTATTCCGCGCTGTAAAGCTCGGTCGCCGGCGACGGTTCCGGCGACGGAGACCAGCATCAAACCGGCGACTCCGATGGCGATCGCGGCGACCGTCGCAAGGAGTCGGCCGAAACGCGTCCTCGCTCGGCGCAGCGCGCACTCGATGCCGACACCCACTCCCTTCACGCGTGGACCGTGTTGGGCTGAATCGAGTTCGTCTGACGTTGGTGGTACCTGCGCATCTTGTCGCGAACTCCGCACGCGTTCATCGAGCACCATCGTCGGGCGTGCGCCCGTGAGACATCGAGGAACAACCAACCGCACCCAGCACACGATCCGACTCGGGCGATCAGCGGTGAACGCAGCAATTGCATCGCCTCGTCGGCCACGCGATCGCAAATACCGTCGATGGAGCCGAGCGGCCAACGTGGGGTGTACCCGGCGTTGCCGGATTCCCACTCCGACGATCGCATCGCCTGAGCGGCGCGCCGTGCCACGAACGCCAGAGCCCGCGACTGAGGTACCCCGCCGTCGGCGATCGGACCGAACACCTCGTACAGACTTTCCCGCAGGGCGATGGCTCCGCTGAATCGTGACGGCGAATTTGCGTCGCGGTCGAGCAGGTCGGCGTGCTGCATCATCCCCGCCGCGACCGCCCACGCGACGATGTCGTCGGGGCCGGCGAGGTCGTCGCGTGTGAAGATGGGCCTGGCGCTGACAGTGTTGACGAAGTCGAGCGCAAGGTGGTTGCCACTGAAGTCGAAGGAGCGGCGAGTTGGACTCGAGGTCCCTGAGTTCGAGCTCATCGAGCGACTATACCTGACAGACAGACTTCACAGGTATCAAGGAAGCGCGACGGAAAGGCGACATTATCGGTCCTCGGCCGCCTGAGCAGCACGCTGTGCGGAGGGTCATTGATACCGACCGACAGATTCGATAACCTTGGCGTGGGTGGAGACCCGTTCGAAGCCGGCTGCGCCGGGTTCGTTCAACTCGGAGGCAATCCCCCAATGATCACAAGCGCTCTCGGACAGATCAAGGCAATCGGTCGAGTCGCGTTCTATCTGTTCGCCGCCTTCTTGGTGATCCGCCTCTGGCAGGACCCGTCCGGCAGCGCAGATGCGACGGTCAACTTCATCAGCTCAATCGGCTCGTTCTTCGCCTCCGCCATCGACAAGCTCTCCCTCTTCGTCCAAAGTCTCGGCGACTGATCGACGCCGGCGCGAGCCGGCCTGCGAGGCAGCGATCAGGTTTCGTGCTGACCCACTCGCTCGCGACGTCGAGCACCACAGCCAGACCGAGGTTGCCCACAGTGTGGTTGCCAACGCGACGTGCACCGCCACGAGCGACGCCGGCACTCCGCTGGCGTATTGCAGGTAGCCGACTGCGCCCTGGGCAACGGCAACGCTGATCCACACGGTGAGCGGAGCATCCAGCACCTCCCTGTCGTGCGCACGGCGACGGAGGTGCCACATCAGGCTCAGGGCCATCACTACGGCGATCCACACGACGACACTGTGCAGGCGGGTGACCCATGTGATCGACAGGAACGTGAATCGCCGCGCCTTCTCGTCCCCGGCGTGGGGTCCGGTACCTGTCACGACAGTTCCGGCGAGAATCGCAATCGCAGTCCACACCACCATCAGCCGCACCCGGTGTCGTGTGCGCGGCACCACGGCACTGACACGCTTCGCGCCATCTGGCTCACGCGACCGGATGACCAGCACCACGGCAATCGCGACCAGCACCATCGACAGCACGAAGTGCAACTGGACAGCCACGGGATTGAGGTCCGTCCACACGACGATTGCACCGACGACGCCCTGGGCCGGGATGCCGGCGACGAGGGATGTCGACAGGACCAACAGATCTCTTCGCCGTGGCCGGCGGAGCCAGGCACCCAGGGCCGCCAGCACGACGGCCAGACCGACGACGAAGGTGAACAGGCGGTTGATCTGCTCGATCGCCGAATGCTGCGACGACACGTCGACGAGGTTCGAGTCGTTGCAGTTCGGCCAGTCGACGCACCCGAGACCACTGCCGGTCAGGCGGACCGCAGCACCAGTCACCACGATCACGATCAGCAGTACTAGGGCAGAAACGCAGATGGTGTGGAATTCGGCGGGGGTGAAGCCCTCCGCACGAACCCGCTTGATCAACTGTCGAAGCCGAACCACCTCGCCAGGCTACGGTCGCATCCAGTGCTGAGCGGCTACGACGACTACCCGATTCATCAAGCCTCGTTTCCCGTGTCGGAAACGTCCAGCTCTGACATCAACTTCTACGACCGCTACTTCTTCAATGGATACGACCGCGACGGCTCGACGTACTTCGGTGTCGCGATGGGCCTGTATCCCAACCGCCATGTCGCTGATGCCGCGTTCAGCGTCATCCACGATGGCGAACAGATCAGTGTGTTCACGTCGCAACGCGCGCCGGCCGATCGTCGCGACGCGACCCACCTCGGCCCGATCCGTGTCGAGATCGAAGACCCGATGTGCGTCATTCGAGTCTCGGTCGATTCCGTCGAGCACGGAGTGCGCGCCGAACTGACGTTCACGGCACGATCTGCAGCGGTCGAGGAACCGCACTACTGGTGGCGCGTCGGCGTACGCACCATCTTCGACTACACCCGCTTCACCCAGTTCGGTAGCTGGGACGGCTGGATCGAGATCGACGGGGTTCGCCGCGAATTGTCTCTGGCAACGGTCTGGGGCTCGCGCGATCGGTCGTGGGGAATCCGGCCCACTGGCGAGAGCGCACCCAGCGGCGCGCCAGTTGGCGAGCCACAGTTTTTCTGGCTGTGGGCGCCGGTCAACTTTCCGTCGCTGTCGACCCACTTCGATGTCAACGAGTACGGCGACGGTCGCCGGTGGCACGAGGTCGGCGTGATCGTGCGTGCGGACGGGACACCGCCGGAGAACATGCAGCGCGTCGACTACCGGGTCGAATGGCGGCCCGGTACGAGGTGGGCGCAGCGCTTCGAATACGACCTCGTCGACAGCAGCAACAAGGTACACACGGTCACGTTGCGGCCTCGCTACGAGTTCCAGATGTGCGGGCTGGGCTACGGCCATCCGGAGTTCGGCCATGGGATGTGGAGAGGCGAATCCATCGTCACGTCGGAGCGAATCGCGCTGCCCGTCACGACGCCGTGCAGCCGCCAACACATCCACGTGCAAGCGGTGTGCGACGCGACGTACCTCGCCCCCGACGGCTCGACCGAACAGGGCCTCGGAATCCTCGAGCAACTGGGCATCGGAAATCATCCGACCGGACTCAGTGGGATCTTCGATCCGTTCGTGCAGCAGCGATAGCGTTTGCACCAGTGAAAAAGCCAACTGTCGCCGAGCGACGCAACGAGATCCTCGAGACCACCTGCGAAGTGGTGATCGAGCGCGGTTTCGCCGGCACGCGAATCGCCGATGTCGCCAAGCGGCTCGAGGTCTCGAGCAGCCTCATCCACTATCACTTCGACTCGAAGGAGCAGTTGCTCGCTGAGGCGTTCGCGCACTACGCCAACAAAGACGTTGCCGAGATGGAAGGCGAGATCGAGAACGCTCCGACAGCGCTGGGCAAGCTCGAGCGAGTCATCCAGAACTACGTGCCCGAAGGCAGCGACGACGTCGAGTGGATGTTGTGGATCGACGGATGGGGTGAGGCCCTGCGTAACCCGATGATGCGCAAGATCAGC
>JANWKM010000019.1 GCA_025451395.1 Ilumatobacteraceae bacterium | reverse complement strand
CGGCAAGGACGTGACGATGCACATCCATGCCGGCGCTAAACACGCGTTCTTCAACGACTCACGCCCCGAGGTGTACGCGCCGGCCGCCGCCGCCGAAGCATGGGACCGCACCGTCGCCCTCTTCCGCGACAAACTTTAGCCGCTCGTGTCGCGGCCCGGCCGCGCTGTGATCCGGTCAGGCACGCGACATGAGCGAGGTAGTTAGTCGAGTTCGGCGATGGCGTGCGCGAGAGCGAGCACTCGCTGGGCGTTGGCGACGTGGAGGCTCTCGATCATCTTGCCGTCGATGGTGATGACGCCACGACCGGCTGAGGTCGCTTCCTCGAATGCTGCGATGACTCGCCACGCATGCTCGACCTCGGCCGCACTTGGTGACCACACCTCGTTACAGATGTCGACCTGGCTGGGATGGATCAGTGTTTTACCGTCGAAGCCCAACTCGAAGCCCTGAACGCATTCGGCACTAAAACCGGTGAGATCCACTACGTCGTTGAACACTCCGTCGAGAATCGTCTTGCCCGTCTCGCGAGCGGCGAGCAGGGCGGTCGCCAAGTGGGGGAGCAGCGGGTACCGATCCGGAGCGTTGAGCGATGCTCGCATTTCGCGAGCGAGGTCGTTGGTACCCATCACGAGCGCGTCCACTCGCCAGAACGCGGCGATCACGCGCAGGTCGAAAATCGCAGTAGGTGTCTCAACCATTGCCCAGATCTTCATGTCGGCACGCGCGCCGGCCGCATCGAGGCGATCTGCCACCTGGGCAAGGTACTTCGCGGACGAGACCTTCGGAATCACGACGGCGGCGGCGGGCGTTTGTGCGACGGCGGCAAGATCGTCGACTCCCCACGGAGTGTCCAACCCGTTGCAGCGAACGGTGAGCTCGCGCGATCCGTACGCGCCGGAGCGCACAGCGGCCACCGCGTTCACCCGGGCGGATTCCTTGGCGTCGGGTGCCACCGCATCTTCGAGATCGAAGATGATCGCATCGGTAGCAATCGTCTTCGCTTTCTCGAGCGCCCGCTCGTTGGCGGCGGGCATATAGAGCACCGATCGACGGGGCCTCATTTTGAAAAACCGTAGGCAGCTGCGAGCTCAGGATCGCGCGCAGCCAGTTGCCGCGCCAACGACACCACTACCTCGCACTGCCGCGCCGACGCATCGTCCTCCATTTTGCCGTCGAGCATGATCGCACCTGTGCCGTCGCCCATCGCGTCGATCACTCGTTGCGCTTGCTTCACGTCGGCCGGGCGCGGGCTGAACACTCGCTTGGCGATGTCGATCTGCGTCGGGTGCAGGCTCCATGCACCGACACAGCCGAGCATGTACGCGTTGCGGAACTGGTCCTCACAGCCGACGGTGTCCTTGATGTCGCCGAACGGGCCGTAGAACGGCAGTATCCCGTAGGTGACGCACGCATCCACCATGCGCGCCAGTGTGTAGTGCCACAAATCCTGCTGATATGTCGCCCGCTCGGCGACGCCTTCCTGCGGATCGGCGCGCACGATGTAGTCGGGATGGCCGCCACCAACGCGTGTCGTCTTCATCTGTCGATCGGCGGCGAGGTCAGCTGGCCCGAGCGACAGGCCCTGCATGCGTGGCGATGCGGCGCAGATTGCTTCGACGTTGGTGACGCCGCGAGCGGTCTCGAGAATCGCGTGCAATTGCAGCGGCTTCTTCAGTCCGACACGAGCCTCGAGTTGCGCAAGCAGGCGATCGATGTAGTGAATGTCCTCCGCACCTTCGACCTTGGGCACCATCACAACGTCGAGCTTGTCGCCGATCTCGGTGACCAGGGTCGTAACGTCGTCAAGTGCCCATGGTGAATCGAGGCTGTTGATC
Organism: Ilumatobacteraceae bacterium; assembly: GCA_025451395.1. Classification (GTDB taxonomy): domain Bacteria; phylum Actinomycetota; class Acidimicrobiia; order Acidimicrobiales; family Ilumatobacteraceae; genus UBA668. The sequence continues at coordinate 8,050 of JANWKM010000019.1, read as the reverse complement.
CGGGTCCAGAACTGTGTGCTGCCGAAGTCGACCGATTTGCCAATCTTCACCAGGCTGGTGCGAGCAGCCTGCTTCTCGGCCATCGGGATTCCGTCCTCGAGGGTGCCGAGAAGAATGTCGGTAGTCGGTACGAGCTCGGGGAGCTTAGCCACCAGCTTCTCGACGTGCGGCGGAAAGAAATGGATGACCCGACTCGGACGCACCGGGATCTCGCGCAGGGGTTCGGGAGCGCCGGCCGCTAAGGGCTTGAAGAAGTCACGAGGGCTTTTCACATAGCAAGACTGTCACAAGCAACGGCCTCTTCGGCCGTTAGGTTTCACGGCGTGTTAGCGAGCGACTTCGACGCAATTCTGTTCGATGCGGGTGGCATCTTCCTGTTGCCCGACCCAACAGTTCTCGGCCCACTGCTGGCTTATCACGGCGGCGACCCTTCGGAAGCCGCCCACCGGCGAGCGCACTACGCGGGCATGGCGGCCAAGAGCGCGGCCGGTTCGATCGAGTCGTTTTGGCACGACTACAACCTGGCTTATGTTCGCTCCGTCGGAGTGTTCGAACACGAGATCGAATTCGCCGCGATGATGCTGGAACGAACGCGCAACTCGTACACGTGGCGTTGGCCGATCCCGGAGAGCCTCAAGGCGTTACGCGCCCTGCACGACAGCGGCATGCCAATGGGAATTATCAGCAATGCGACCGGTCAGATCGCCCAGGTCCTGGAACGCAGCGGTGTCTGTCAGGTCGGCGATGGGCCGTCCACCCCGGTGCAGGTCATCATCGACAGCTATGTGGTCGGCGTGGCCAAACCCGATCCACGAATCTTCGACATCGCCCTCGAATCCTTCAAGGGTGTGGACCGCTCGCGAGTTGCGTACATCGGCGACTCGGTCACCATGGACGTCGGCGGAGCAAGAGCCGCTGGTCTGCACGGAATCCTGCTCGACCCGCATGACGACCACGCCGGTGCCGACTTCGATCGTCTGCACAGTTTGGAAGAATTGCTTCCATGACCGGAAAGCATGTCAGTGCGGCGTGGGAGAACTGGCGCGCTGGCATCGATCTGAACGAGTACCACGTTCGTTGGCAGCGGATGGAACAGCGCGGCGAGGCGTCGCACGGCGAGGCCAACTTCATCGAGTCGCTGCATCCCACGAGCGTGCTCGACGCCGGCTGCGGCATGGGCCGTGTTGCGATCGAACTGCACCGCCGCGGCATCGACGTTGAGGGTGTCGATCTCGACGACGACCTCCTCGCGTTCGCGCGCGCCGATGCGCCGCACCTCACGTGGCATCTCTGCGATCTGGCAACGATTTCATTCGGGCGTTCGTATTCGGTAATAGCAATGCCGGGCAATGTGATGATCTTCTGTCGCACAGAGGATCGCGCCAAGATCGTCGCCAACCTCGCTCGCCATCTCGAGGACAACGGACTAATGGTCGCGGGCTTCTCGCTTGACACGTCGGGCGGCGCGCTGACATTGACCGAGTACGACAAGGCGTGCACCGATGCGGGACTGACGTTGGTCGACCGATTCGCGACATGGGACCGAGCACCGTATGAAGGCGGCAACTATGCGGTGTCGGTGCATCAGAAATAACGGTAGACAGAGTGCATACCAAGGGGGTATGCTTTCCGCATGTCAACTCAGCTTGCCATAAGGCTGCCCGACGAGCTGCTCGCCGAACTCGATTGGTTGGTGGTCCGGTGCGACTACGCAAGCCGTACTGAGGCGATGCGAACCGCAATCGAGGCGATGATCCGCCGCGAGCGATCGCGAGAGATCGACGAGCAATACATCGCGGCATATACCAAGTGGCCGCAGACGGAGGAGGAACTCGCTGGTCTTAATCATCAAAGCTTTGCCAACCTTGACGACGACTACGAGGACTGGTCTTGGCTGTAATCGCGCAGGGTGAGATCTGGTGGGGAGAACTTCCCGACGAAAAGCCGCGGCCCTTCCTGGTGCTCACCCGACAGCGAGCAATTGACCGGTTACCTGCCGTAATGGTTGCTCCGATCACCACGCGGTTGAGAGGCCTCCATAGCGAAGTCGCGCTCGACATCGCCGAAGGGTTGCGCCGTCAGAGCGCGGCCAGCATGGACAACGTCCGTACGGTCGACAAAGTGTTTCTCACTCGTCGAATCGGCAGGCTCAGCCCCGATCGGTGGGATGATGTGTGCGAAGCGATGCGCGCCGCGATTGATTGTTAACCGGCGTCGGTGCACATGCGGCGGGCGATGACTTTCAAGCACAGCGTTTCGTCCGCGCCCTCGAAGATACTGAGCACACGCGCGTCGACGAAGAAACGCGACACTGGGAACTCTTCCGCATAACCCATCCCGCCGTGGATCTGCATGGCTTCGCGCGTTACCCATTCGGCGGCCTTGCAAGCGAACGCTTTCACCATTGCGGCCTCGGCAGTCCCGCTACCAGCAGCCATCAGTTTTGCTACGTGATACGCAGACTGTCGGGCCGCCTGAATCAAGATCACCATCCGGCCGAGCTTCACCTGCGTCAGCTGATAGTCGGCGATCGGCGAGCCGAACACCTTGCGATTGCGGGCGTAGTCGACCGCCGCCTCGTAGGCGGCCTGCATCACGCCCACGGCGCGTGCCGCAGTTTGCAATCGGCCGTTCTCGAAACCCGCCATCTGCATTCCGAATCCCTTGCCAAGACCGTCGGACTCGCCAATCAGGTTTGCCGCAGGCACCCACCAGTCGACCAGTGACACCTCGTAGCTGTGCATCCCGCGATAGCCGATCGTGTCGATCGCGCGTCCTTCCATCGTGCCGACGCTGCCGTCGGCCTGTGTCGGCTGCGAGAACGCGAACGCGTGACCGTCGCCTCGCGGCTTGGGAACAATGAACAGGCTGAGACCGCGATGAGCCTTGGTGACGTCGCTGTCGGTGCGTGCCAGCAAGGCCAGCACATCGGCGCGCCCACCGAACGTGCACCACGTCTTGACGCCGTTGATGACATAGCCGGGTTCGCCGCTTGGTCCCGCCGCCGGTGTGGCACTGACCTTCAGATTGGCAACATCGCTGCCGTAGTCGGGCTCGGTTACCGCAACGGCGGGCATGACTTCCGCGCTCGCCAGCTTCGGCAACCACTCCGACTTCTGGGCTTCGGTGCCACCGCTCAACAGTGCGCGCGTCAGGATTTCTGGACGGGTGATCAACGAGCCGCCGATGCCAAGCGAGCCGCGACTCAACTCCTCGGTCGCAACCACCATCGCGATGTACTCGTTCGCCCCAGCCTCGCTGAAGCCGCCGTATTCGACGGGCACACTGAGGCCGAACGCACCCATCGCAGCCAGACCCTGCACGATTTCTTCCGGAACATCGGTGTCCTCACGGTGTACACGCTCGGCCTGTGGCCTGATCACCTTGTCGGCGAAGCCGCGAAACGTCTCTACCACCATCGTCATTTCGTCGTCCAGATGGCGCGGGCCTGGTGTTTCGGCGAGTGATGCGACGAAATCAGGTGCTCGGAACTTCTCGAGCAACGGATGGGCAGCTTTAAGGGGCGCGATCGCCACGCCCCACACAGATTCGCGGCCGGCGATGCGAGTGATGAGGTCGTGAATCATGTCGGCGGCAAAAGCACAAGCGATGCGCGCTTCGAGAGAGCCACGGTTTCCGTACTCCAGCAGCGCCCGCGCCGCGGCGACCTGCGCGCCTGCGTGCGCGACGTCGTAGGCGAGCACCTGATTCGCATCGGGACCACCGCTGGTCGTGAGCGTTCGTATGCCCGAGTCCACCACAGAGGCCGCGAGTTCGATTGCCTCGGTCGCTGCCGACAGGTCGGGCTCAGGGTTTGCCACGAAGCGAGGCTACTGAGCGTGCGATGCTGCTCACATGTCTGGCGTGAACGAACCGGAGCCGATTCGGGTGTGTGTCTATTGCGGCTCGAATGCGGGCAGCTCACCGGAGTATTCGGCGAGCGCGCGCCAACTTGGAGCGGCTCTGGCGAATCACGGCATCGGAATGGTGTTCGGCGGTGGCAGCGTCGGACTGATGGGCGTCGCGGCCGACGCCGCGATGCAGGCGGGCGGGGAGGTGATCGGCGTGATCACCGAACAGCTGGTCGGCGCCGAGGTAGCGCACCGCGCGCTCAGCCGGTTGGACATCGTGCCCACCATGCACGAGCGCAAAGCGAGGTTGTGCGAGTTGGCAGCCGGCTTCATTGTGCTGCCGGGCGGATTCGGGACGGTCGATGAATTCGCGGAGATGCTGACCTGGAATCAGTTAGGGATCATCGCCAAGCCAGTAGTTCTGCTCGACGTCGCCGGCTACTGGGGGCCGCTGTTCGACTGGATGGATGGCGCGGTGTCAGCAGGCTTTGTGCGGCCAGCGCATCGGTTACTGGCGCAGCCCGCCGGCGATGTCGAGGAAGCCATCGCGCTTGCAACCAGTCCTGTACCCGACACGCCACATAAGTGGATGGATCGTGACCGGAACGGCTAGCTGTTGTCGGGCTCGAAGCGATAACCGATTCCGGGTTCCGTAAGAAAGAAGCGCGGCCGACTCGGTTCCGGTTCGAGTTTCTTACGTATCGCTGCAAGGTGCACGCGCAAGTAGTTGGTCTCGTTCTCGTACTGCGGTCCCCACACCTGCTGCAGCAATTGGCGTTGCGTCACTAGCCGGCCGGGATTTCTCACGAGGGCTTCGACGATCGCCCACTCGATGGGAGTGAGGTGCACGGCGTCGCCACCGGGCAACATCGCGATCTTCTCGGTGAGGTCGACGGTGAACGACGCGGTGCTGACCAAGGCTTGCTCGGGCAAGGGTTGATGCCGACGAAGCGCGGCGCGCAACCTTGCAAGCACCTCGTTCATGCCGAACGGCTTGGTGACGTAGTCGTCGGCGCCGGCATCGAGTGCGCGCACTTTGTCGGCCTCGTCGTCGCGCACCGACAGCATAATGATGGGCACGGTCGTCCAGCCACGCAGTCCTTCGACCACGGCCACGCCATCGATGCCCGGTAGACCGATGTCGAGCAGCACGAGTTCCGGTGGACGAGCTGCAGCAAGCGTGAGCGCTTCCTCGCCGCTCGCCGCGACCTCAACCTCATAACCACGCGCCGTTAGGTTGATGGTCAGCGCTTTTCGAATCTGCGCTTCGTCATCGACGACCAGTATCCGCGTCACGGCGATGGTTTCGCGATCGGCGCGGTGATCGTGAACGTACATCCGCCGCCGGGGGTATCGGCCAGCGCGATCTTCCCGCCCGTCAGCTCGACGAAGCCGCGCGCGATCGCGAGACCTAGCCCCGCTCCTGCGTCGTTCGATCGATCTCCGAGGCGTTGGAACGGTTCGAACATTCGTGCGCGCAAGTCTTCAGGAATCCCAGGGCCATGATCGATGACGCGGAGTTCCACGTGCTTGGAAACCTCGCCTGCCTCGATCCGCACGTCGTCCTCCGACCACGCCAGGGCATTGGAGACAAGGTTGGCGACCGATCGTTCCAGCAACGCCGAGTCCGTCAGCACCAAAGGCAGCCGTTCGCTGACCTCGACCACCACTCTGCCGGTAGAGATTGCCAAACCTCCGAGCGCAGCGGCGACCACCTCCTCCATGGCTGTCGGCGCAAGCTTGGCCGTTGTCACACCACTCTGCAGGCGGCTCATATCGAGCAGATTGCCGATCAGGCGATCGAGGCGATCGGCGGATGTGTCGATCGTGGCGAGCAGATCACGGCGATCCTCGACACTGAAGCCCACGTCAGCCGCCATCAGCCCCGTCACCGATGCCTTGATCGACGCAAGTGGTGTGCGCAGATCGTGCGACACCGCCTGTAACAGCGCTCTTCGAACAGCGTTGGCCTCGGACACGACGACCATCGTGCTGACTCCGAGAGCCACAGAAACAAATACGCCAAGAGCAACGATGTTGTCCGGGTCCGTGATCGTCCACGCGTGCACTGGAGGTGTGAGGTACCAGTTGGTCAGCAGCGAAGCAGCAACGGATGCGAATACTCCCGGCCGCACACCACCGATTGCAGCGATGACGAGAACAAGAGCAAGGTTGAGCAGTAGCGCACTACTCAGGTTGAGGTGACGATTCAGGTTGACCAAGAGAGCGGTCAGAAGCGGTAGGCCAACGATGCACAATGCCCACGCCATCACCTCGCGCCGGCGCGGAACCTTACCGACGCGGGGTCCGACTCCGAGATAGATCCGCAACGCACCGCGTTCCATGTCGACAGTGTGCCGCGTCCCTACGCCGTCTTGCTCACGGCGTCGGTGACCTCTTGAATGCACCAACGGATCACCGCTGTGGCGAGGCGCATGTCGTTGGCGCCAACTTGGCCAATCTGGCCAGCGGCCCGTTGCGTCATCGCCGAGCGGATCACTGGATGCAACGCCAGGGGAGCGACCCGTAGGCCATATTCGGCCGCTCCGCGCTTGGAAGTGACGTCGCCGGTGAACGCGGTGTAGTGAAGGCGAAGCGGGCCGAGCGCGCACCACACGAAGGCAGCGCTCTCGAAGTTCGCTGGCTCGGAGCGCTCGCACGCCTCTTCGACCTGACGAGCCACGTCGGACCAATACGACTGCAGATTGCCCACGACCCAACGAATACGTGCTTCGGTATCGATCGGAATTCCGAGCGAGTAGGCGTGAGGGCCGCGCACCGCAACGCCGTATTTCGCGAACGAGTACCACACAACCGGATTGATCTCGAAGCAATCACCGTCGTGGTGCAATTCGTTGGCGAGTTTCCACGGTCGGTGAAGGCCGGTCGCAGGTTCGATCACGAGGTCGCCCCACGCTAAGTACGGACCGTTGATGTCGGGCTTCGGTTGGAGTTCGGTAAGCGTCGCGTGTGCGCGTTGGAGCAACTCGAAGTCGGTATCCGTCGCCGGTTCGGCGGTGACGGCGACGATGTCGATATCGCTCGCACCATCTATCCAGTCGTTGAGCGCGTAAGAGCCAACGACGTAGAGCCCTTCGACGAGATCGGGTGCGACAGAGTCGACGACGTCGAGGTAGGTGGTGAGTGCCGACTCGACCGTCATGGTCTGGAAGGTACTGGCTGGTACCTTCAACCGCATGTCGTTAAAGAACACGGCGTCATTCGACATGGCAGCCTTCGATCAGGCCGCCGCTGCATTGTTCGCGCCCGACGCGGCGCATGGCATCAGCTTGGCGCTGGTCGTGATGCAATCTGGCGCCGTACTCGGCGAGCGTTATGGAATGCAACCCGACACCGTGTTCGGCCCAGGCGGACCGATCGACCGGGACACCACGCTCATCTCGTGGAGTATGGCCAAAAGCATCACGCATGCAGCCGCCGGTGTACTGATTGGCGATAGTCGGCTGCAGTTGAACGAACCGGCACCCGTTAGCGAATGGAAAGGCACTCCCAAGGAAGCCATCACGCTGCAGCATCTGTTGAACATGCGGCCGGGTTTGTTGTTCGTCGAAAACTATGTCGACGACGCGGTCAGTCATTGCTTGGAAATGTTGTACGGAGTCGGCAAGGACGACATGGCCGCATATGCCGCAGGGCTGCCCCTACTACACGAACCCGGAGCAGAATGGAACTACTCCAGCGGCACGACCAACATCGTTGCGCGCATTGTCGGGCAAGAGGTTGGTGGTGGCGAGAAGGGGATGACGAAGTTCCTGCACGAGCGATTGTTTGAACCCGTCGGGATGCATTCAGCGGTTCCCAAGTTCGACTCCGCCGGTACGTTCGTCGGATCGAGCTACGTGTACGCAACGGCTCTCGACTTCGCGCGGTTCGGCGAGCTGTACCGCTGCGATGGCGTCGCGGCCGACGGCACGCGAGTGTTGCCAGCCGGTTGGCGCGATCATGCGCGCACGTTGACTGCTCACGATCCAGATGGTTTTGATTACGGCGCGCACTGGTGGCTGTGGCCCGACTTTCCGGGCAGCCTTGGTTGTCATGGCTATGAAGGCCAATACACGGTCGTGCTTCCGGATCGCGAGCTGGTGGTTGTGCATCTCGAAAAATCGCCCATCGAGCAACGTCCGGCTCTCGTCAATCGCTTGCGAGATATCTTTCGCGCCGCGATCTGACCAGAATCG
>JANWKM010000018.1 GCA_025451395.1 Ilumatobacteraceae bacterium | reverse complement strand
TGCCCGTCTTCGGCGGCAAGGTGAACCTGGGCAAGCTCGACGACATCCTGTCCAGCATCCGCAGTAACAGCGGGTTCTTCTATGCATCCAACGCCCGCTCCTACGTCACCGTCTATCCATCGGAAGCGCTGCCAAAAGCGCGCGGTGTCAAGGAATACGCGCACCTGATCAGCGGTATGGAGAGTGGCGTCATCGCGATGTACCAGAAGTGCCCGCACCTTGGCTGTCGCGTTCCGCAGTGCCCCAGCAGTCAATGGTTCGAGTGCCCGTGCCACGGTTCGCAATACAACCGCGTCGGCGAGAAGAAGGGCGGTCCTGCTCCGCGCGGCATGTCTCATTTCGCGATAGCCGTCTCGCCAGCGGGCGATGTTGTAGTGGACACCTCGGTAGTGATTGCGGGTGCGCCGATTGGAACGAACACCACCGGGCAGGAGGCCGAAGGTCCGCACTGCCTGAGCGGTGGCGGTGGCCACGGATGACGAATCCCACACTTGGGCTGACGACCGTCGCTGTCGGCTGGGTGCTTTTCGCGTTCATCAGCATCGGGTGGATCACCTACTTCTTTCTCAGCAAGGCAGCGGCGCGTCGCGAGTTGGGCGCCGAGCTCGAAGTAGCACCCAACCGCAAGACGTATTACGACGACGACGCGCTGGAAGGACCGCGCCTCGAGCGTCTGCAGTTCATCGGTGTGTTGTTGCTGATCACAATCGTGATTGGGCTGCCGTTGTATTGGGTGCTTGAACCCGGTCGCCAAGCGGGCGCCGTTGCCCAGAAGGAGTTGACGTTTCGCGGTTGGGGCGAAGGACTCTTCAAGACCACCGCCGACGGCGGCTTCAACTGCGCGGGCTGTCACGGTGGCATGTCGGCAGCGGGGGCGAGTGCTCCCTACCCACTGACCGACAACACCGGCAAGGTCACGGTCGTGTCGTGGAATGCGCCGGCGCTCAACACCATCTTCTATCGCTACAGCAAAGAAGAGGTGCGCTTCATCCTCAACTACGGCCGCCCGTTCTCGCCGATGCCGGCGTGGGGTGCGCCCGGTGGAGGTCCGATGACCGAACAAAACATCGAAACGCTCATTGTGTATCTCGAGAGCATTCAGCTAAAGCCGGAAGGCTGCATCGGCAACGAGGACTTCACCGATAAGGGCGACCCAGCGGTGTGTGAAGGTGGCGTGCTGCCGGAGAAAACTCGCGACGACATCCAAGCGGCTGTCGATCGTTACCTCGCGGCGAATCCCGGAGCTAGCGAGGGTGAAGCGCTCTTCAACCTCCCGATAGCAAGCGGTGCGTTCAGTTGCGCCCGTTGCCACACACCTGGGTGGAGTTACGGCCAGCCGGGCGTCGACGCGCAGGGTGCCTTCGGATGGAACCTGACTGCTGGTGCCACCAACTCGCACTTCGCCAACGAGCAAGACATGATCGACTTCGTCAAGGCCGGATCGAAATACGGTGCGCGCTATGGCCTGCAGAGCCAAGGCACCGGACGGATGCCCGGGTTCGGCCACATTCTCAGCGAAGACCAGATCAAGGCCATCGTCGAATACGTTCGGGGTCTCTGATGAGCGCGCTGTTGGCAATCAACTGGGAACCAGAACTGCGCGGCATCATCATCGTGATCATCGCTGTCGGCACGTTGTGCGGCAGCGTGTACTTGATCCTCGGCACCAACCTGGGCGCGCGTTTGGGCTTCCTCGTCGCGCTGGCCGGGCTGGCCGGCTGGATGTTCATTCTCGGCGCGACATGGTGGACGTATAGCAAAGGCTTGCTCGGCGAAGAACCCAGCTGGAAGCCGGTCGCCGGCAAGACAATCATTCGCGAATACTCGGCGCTGTCCGAACTCGGGTTGTTAGACACGCCGTTCACGCCGACCGACAATGTCACCGCCGACGCCGCGCGGGTCGATGCACAACTCGTCGACGAGCACTGGGCCAAGCTCGACTCGGCCCTGCCGAAGTACCAGCAGGCGGCTTCTGCGGGAACTGTCGTCGTCGAAGAATCCAAGACGTTCGGTGCCGGCGAATTTCAGGTCGTCAACGTGTTCGATATCGGTGGCCATCGCAGTCCGATCTTCTGGGACGGCAGGCTCGATTTTCTCGCGTTCTTCCACCAGCCGCATTACGTACTGGTGGAGATCGCGCCGTTGGTGCCGCAGCGCACCGAGCCGGGGCGCGCTCCTGCGCGCGCTGTCATCGACACCAGTCGGCCGCACGAGTACGTGTACCTGATTCGCGACCTCGGCCAGAAGCGTGTGCCTGCCGCGATCATTTGCATTTCCTCGCTGTTGATCTTCTTGTTGTCGTGCTGGCTGCTGCACACTCGCGATCAACGCGTCCGCGAGAACCGGTCGGCCAAGGCGTTGCCGCCGGGGGTATGAGTCGATGGGTCAGTACCTGCCCATCGTCTGCCTGCTCGTGCTCGCCGCTGCGTTCGGCGCGCTGAGTTTCCTCGCGTCCGGTTTGCTCGCCCCGCGCCGACCCTCGTCGGCGAAGTCTGCGCCGTACGAATGTGGCATCGTGCCCAGTCGCGAACCACCCGACCGGTTCCCAGTCACGTTCTACGTCGTCGCGATGCTGTTCATCATGTTCGACATCGAGCTGATCTTCATCTACCCGTTCGCTGTCGATCGCCGCTTCCTCGGTTCCTACGCGCTGTGGGAGATGGTCGGGTTCAGCGCGGTGTTTTTCGCTGCCTTCGTGTATGTCGTTGCGCGTGGCGCGCTCGATTGGGGGCCGGTGGCCCAACACCGTCCACTGCCGCAGGCGGCATCGGATCGACATAGCTCAACCGGATCGGTGCGTGTCGTCGGTCTTGAGGGTCGGGAAACGGCAGCATGAGTCTGCTCAAGGACATCCAAGCTGACGGCTTCGGCGGCATTCCGCACAACGCCATTACCGCGAAGCTGGAAGACCTCGTCGGCTGGGCGCGTAGCCGCAGCTCGTGGCCGGCGTCGTTCGGTCTCGCCTGCTGCGCGATCGAGATGATGGCGACCGGTGCTGCGCACTACGACATCAGTCGCTTCGGCATGGAGGTGTTCCGCGCGTCGCCCCGGCAGGCCGACATCATGATCGTTGCCGGTCGCGTCAGTCAGAAGATGGCCCCGGTGCTGCGTCAGGTCTACGACCAGATGATGGAACCGAAGTGGGTGATCAGCATGGGTGTGTGCGCCAGCAGTGGCGGCATGTTCAACAACTACGCGATCGTGCAAGGTGTCGATCAGGTCGTGCCTGTCGACGTTTACGCACCGGGCTGCCCGCCGACCCCCGAGACGTTGATCCACGCAATCGAGACGCTGCATCAGAAGATCGAAGACGGTGAGCTTCTGAAGCGGCGCAAGTCCAGTGGTGCCGGTGCCAATGTCCACGTCACCGAGATCGAACGGGGTGCTCGGCCGATGCCGGTCATCCTGGGACGGCGGTAGTCGTGTCAGATCCCGTCGTGCCGTTTACTTCACGGTTCAGTCGCGAGCAACGAGTGGTGCACTGCAGCCGCGCCGAGTACATCGCAACTGTACGCGGAGTACTCGCCGACACATTCTCGATGTGTGTCGACCTCACTGCCGTCGACTACTTGACGTACGCAGGCGACCGGGCGCTGCCGGTCGACGTGACTGCCGAACGATTTGAAATCGTCGTCAATCTGCTCTCGATCGAAAAGCGCGAACGCGTGCGGGTGCGTGTGCAAGTGCCGGCCGACGACGCGACCATCGCAACATTGTTCGATATGTATCCGGGAAGCGAGGCGATGGAGCGCGAGGTGTACGACATGTTCGGCATCAAGTTCACCGATCACCCCGACCTCACTCGCATCCTGATGCCCGAGGATTGGGACGGATTCCCTCTGCGTAAGGACTACGACCAGGGCGAAATCCCTGTGCAGTTCAGCACCGACTTCGCGGAGCAGCGATGAAGACGCGACCCAGCACGACGGACATTCTCGCGACGATCGAGGCTGGCAACGATCCCGAACAAGGACTGAAACCGCGTAGCGAGCTGAGCGCACGACAGTTGATGCGAGAGGTCGGCGCCGTGTTGCGGATGAGTGAGGCAGAGGTTGCCAAACTCGGCGACGCACCGGCAGATCCCGCCGACGACCAGACGATGATCATCAACATGGGGCCGCAGCATCCCAGCACACACGGTGTGCTGCGGCTGATGCTCGAACTGCAGGGTGAGACCGTGCTGCGTTGCAAGCCGATCATCGGCTACCTGCATACCGGCATGGAGAAGACCGGCGAAGCGCTCACGTTCATGCAAGGTGGCACGAACGTGACGCGCATGGATTACGTCAGTCCGTTGAACAACGAGCTGGTGTTCTCGATGGCCACCGAGAAGCTGCTCGGTATCGAGGACGAGATTCCCGAGCGTGCCGTCTGGATGCGCATGCTGCTGAGCGAGCTGAACCGCATGTCGTCGCACCTGCTGTTCTTGGCGACAAACGGATTAGACCTTGGCGCGGTCAGCATGATGATCTACGGCTGGCGCGAGCGCGAGGAGATATTGCGCTTCTTCCAGAAGGTCACCGGACTGCGGATGAATCACAACTTCATCCGCCCCGGCGGTGTAGCAGCCGACTTGCCGGAAGGATGGCGCGACGACGTACTGCGTCTCTTGGAACTCATTCCCCCGCGACTCGAAGAGTACGACACGCTGATGACCGGCCAACCGATCTGGCGCGAGCGGTTGCAGGGAGTTGGCGTCATCACCGCGCAAGAGGCGATGGCTCTGGGGGCGACAGGTCCGATTCTGCGGAGCACCGGCGTGGCGTGGGACCTGCGTCGCGATCAGCCGTACCTGCATTACGACCAGCTCGAGTTCGACGTTGTCGTCGGTAAGTACGGCGACTCATTCGATCGCTACAGCATCCGGCTCAACGAGGTGCGCGAGAGCATTCGAATCGTTCACCAAATCCTCGACCGCATGCCCAGTGGCGATTATCGCATCCAGAACAAGAAGGTCACGCCGCCGCCGCGCGCTCGCATCAACGAGAGCATGGAGGCGTTGATCCACCACTTCAAGCTGTTCACCGAGGGCTTCAAGGTTCCCGAGGGCGAGGTGTACGTGGCGATCGAGAGTCCGCGCGGCGAGATTGGCTGCTACATCGCCAGCGACGGTTCCGCGACTCCGTATCGCATCCACGTGCGAGCACCATCGTTCGTCAACATCCAGTGCCTGCCACACATGATGCGCGGCGGGCTGATCGCCGACGCCGTCGCGATCATCTCGTCGATCGACCCCGTTCTGGGCGAGGTCGACAGGTGACTCGTTTGAATGATGCCAACCAAGTGTTGGCGAGGGAGATCATCGGTCGCTATCCGAAGGCTCGCTCGGCCACCATCCCGTTGCTACACGTCGCGCAACAGCAGAACGGCTACATCACGCAGGAAGCCATCGCGCACATCGCCGAGCTTGTCGGCGCGACTTCGGCAGAAGTGTTGGGTACGTGCACCTTCTATGAGATGTTCAAGATGCACCCGGTCGGCAAGTACCTGATCAACATCTGTACGACGATGAGCTGCGCGCTGATGGGCGCCGAGCAATTGGTGACACATGCCGAGCAGCGCCTCGGCATCAAGGCCGGCGGTACGACCCCCGACGGCCTGTTCACGCTTGAGCGCGTCGAGTGTCAAGCGGCGTGCACGGAGGCACCGTGCCTGCAGGCGAACTATCGCTACCGGTACCGCGTCAACGCGGCCCAGCTCGATCAATTCCTGGACGACCTCGCCGAGGGTCAGCTCGACGCGGAGATCCCCGCGCATGGAGTCGTTGCGCGTGTGCGCCAAAGCATTCCCGTCGACCGCGCCGTCAGTGTGGTCGCTCCCGACGACGTGCACGAAGCTCCCGTCTGGATGCCGTTATCAGGAACGACAGCATGAGCAGTTACAACTGGGCGCCGGGCTTCATCGACGACGGTGATCGTGCGCAAATCGTGACCTCGCGATTTCAGTACGAGGACGGTCACACACTCGATCGCTATCTCGCTACCGGTGGCTATGCCGGACTGAAGGCGGCGTTGGCGCGAACGCCAACGCAGGTGCACGAGGAAGTGAAGGCCGCCACCTTGCTCGGCCGGGGTGGTGCCGGCTTTCCTGCGGGCACCAAGTGGGGTTTGTGCCCCGAGGGAAAGTGGCCGCGCTACCTCGTCGTGAACGGCGACGAGAGCGAGCCGGGAACGTACAAGGACCGCCTGCTGATGGAACGCGATCCGCATCAGCTGATCGAGGGTTGCCTGATCACGTGTTATGCGGTCGGCCTCTCGCAATGCTTTTTGTACGTACGTGGCGAGATGGCGCTAGCGCAGGAACGAGTAGCGGCCGCACTGAACGAGGCGTACGCCGCTGGCTACATCGGTCGCAACATCCTCGGAAGCAAGTTCAGCGTCGACATCGTGCTGCACTGGGGCGCAGGCGCATACGTCGTCGGCGAGGAAACCGCGCTCATCGAGTCACTGGAGGGCAACCGCGGGATGCCGCGCTTGAAGCCGCCGTTCTTTCCCGCGGCGATCGGGCTCTACGGCAAACCGACGATCGTCAACAACGTCGAGACCCTGGCCAATCTGCCATGGCTGCTGACACACAGCGCCGCCGAGTACATGGCAATCGGTACGCCAACTTCGCCGGGCACGCGCATGATCGCCGTGTCCGGTCACGTGCGCAGGCCGGGGGTCTTCGAGATCATCAACGGAACGACGACATTTCGCGACCTGCTGTATGGCGACGAGTTCTGCCAAGGCATTCGCGATGACAACGAGTTGAAGGCGTTCGTGCCCGGCGGCGGTTCCGCGCCGTGGTTCTTGCCCGATCAACTCGATCTCCCCTTCGAGGCCAAATTGGTCGGCGCCGCGGGCAGCATGCTCGGATCGGGTGCGGTGATGGTCATGGACGAAACGACCGACATCCCCGTCGCGGCGCTGACACTCGCCCGCTTCTACGCGCACGAGTCGTGCGGTAAGTGCGTGCCGTGCCGCGAAGGTGCGACGTGGCTCGAGCGCATCATGGAACGCCTCGTCGATGGGCACGGTACCGAGAATGATCTCGACCAGTTGTTGGAGATCGGTCAAACAATCTGCCCGGGTCCCTTCCCTCATGCCGCCAGCGAACGACTCGGTCTTGCCGCCGTTCCGTTCCCTTTCAAGATGACGACGATCTGCTTCGTTGGTCCCTCGGCTTACACACCGGTGCATTCGGCAGTGACGCTGTTCCGCAGCGAGTTCGAGGCCAGGATCGTGAAGCGCAAACTGATCCCCGTCTCGATAGGGGCCTCTGATGAGTGAGACAGTGCCGGTCACGCTGAACGGCCGCGCCATCGAGGCCAACAAGGGCGAACTCATCATCGCCGCCGCCGAGCGTCACGGCGTCTACATCCCTCGCTTCTGTTACCACGAGCGGATGAGTTCGGTCGGCATGTGCCGCATGTGCATCTGCGAGGTCGACACCGGTCGCGGCCCGCAGTTGACGCCAACGTGCATGGTTGCGGTCGCTCCCAACATGATCATCGATACCGAGAGCGAGATGACCAAGAACGTGCAGCAGGGAGTACTCGAACTGCTGCTTGCCAACCATCCACTCGATTGTCCGGTCTGCGACAAGGGCGGCGAGTGCCCGCTTCAGGATCAAGCCTTCAGCCACGGTCCCGGTGAGAGTCGTTACATCGAGGAGAAGCGTCACTTCGAAAAGCCGATTGCGATCAGCGACATCGTTTATCTCGATCGTGAGCGCTGCATTCTGTGCGATCGCTGTACTCGCTTCGCCGATGAGGTCGCCGGCGACGCGTTGATTTCCTTTTCTTATCGCGGCAACGAGACGCAGATCACGACGTTCCCCGACGAACCATTCAGTAGCTACTTCAGCGGCAACACCGTGCAGATCTGCCCGGTTGGGGCACTCACCGCCAAGCCCTTTCGTTTCAAAGCTCGGCCGTGGGACCTCTCTCAACAAGAGAGCACGTGCACGACGTGCGCGGTCGGATGCCGAATCGTTGTGGAAAGCAGCCGCGATGAGGTGCTGCGCTACATGGGGGTCGACAGCGAACCAGTGAATCACGGCTGGTTGTGCGATCGCGGTCGGTTCAATTTCGAGTCGGTGAACAGCCCCGATCGTGCGCTGCAACCGCTGGTGCGCGAGCGCGACGAGTTGCGTGGAGTGTCATGGAACGAAGCGCTGGCGGCCGCAGCGAGATTGATCAACGAGGCGAGGGCCAGTGGTGGCGCCGCCCGCGTGGCCGTGATCGGGGGAGCGCGTGGGACCAACGAAGACGCATATGCGTGGTCGCGCCTCGGGCACGAGGTGATCGGTACTCCGAACGTGTATTCCCAGATGGGGGATGGACTTCCCGCCGACTTGTTGTTGCTCGAACGGGCCACCATCGACGAGGCCGCGAATGCGACGACCATCGTGTTGCTGGCACCCGATTTGAAAGAGGAACTTCCTGTCCTCTATCTACGCTTGCGTGAGGCCTCGGAGAAGAAGCGCAGTCGCATCCTCGAGTTCACGCCCAAACAAACCGGCCTCACTCGCTACGCATGGCGCTCGATCGGCTACGAGCCTGGTTCACAGGTCGCCGTCGTCGAGGAAGCACTCGCCGACGCAGACATCGCTGCGCAACTGGCGAAGGGAAACGTGGTGGTGGTCTTCGGCCGCATGAACTTGGCGGAAACGATCACTGCCGGTGTGCTCGCGTTGAATCGACTGCTGAAGGCTGTGCCGGGTAGCAAGCTTTTGCCAGCATTTCGTCGTGGCAACTCGCTTGGTGCATTACAGGTCGGCATGCGCACGGGTCCCGATGGGCTCAATATCCGTGGCGTGCTGCAAGCCGCAGCCGATGGCAAGATCGATTGTCTGGTGCTGGTCGGTGCCGATCCGCTTTCCGACTTCCCCGACACGGATCTCGCGCGTCGAGGACTCGCTGGCGCGCGGCGCACCATTGCGGTCGACACGTTCCTCTCCGCGTCCACGGCGAGAGCAGATGTCGTGTTGCCGGCGTGTGCGTTCGGCGAGAAGGACGGCACAACCACCAATCTCGAGGGTCGAGTCAGCAAGGTCGTACGCCAGGTGTCGCCGGCCGGCAACACCCGCCCCGATTGGATGATCGCGTCCGGACTTGCACTCGCGCTCGGCAGCGACCTCGGATATGCCGACGTCGACGAGATCACGCTCGATATTGCGATCAACGTTCCCGGATTCGAAGAGGTCACCGCTGCCTCGGTCGCGGCCAACCCCGACGGTGTGGTCGCTGGCGTCCCGACGGCGATTCCCCCGGTTGGTCTGTTGGAGGGCGTCGCACCGGAGCGGAACTCTTACGACTTGCGCCTGGTCGTCAGTCGCACGTTGTACGACCAAGCGGCCGGCACCGCGCACTCGCCCTCGCTGGCACACTTGCCGCGCGGGTCGGCAGTTCATCTGCATCCGTTAGATGTTGCGCGTGTGGGCACGAGAGACGGTGTGGAAGTAAAGGTGTTCAACGCGCGGGCGACAGTCGTGATGCCGGTCGTCGCCGATGCTTCGGTCCTACGCGGCACGGCATGGATGCCGTGGAACAACCCAGGTCCCAACGTTGGTGAGCTGATCGACTGCTTCGCGGCGGTCAACGATGTGCGAATCGAGAACCTCTGATGCTGGCGCTCGACGTACTACTCGACGACCTTTCGTTGCGCGCGATCTTGATCGTCATCATCAAGGTTGTCGTGATCTTCCTTGTTGGTCTGATCGGAACGATGTTGATGGTGTGGTTCGAGCGCAAGGTGATCGCGTTCATGCAAAACAGAGTGGGCCCAGATAAGGCCGGTCCGAAAGGTTTGTTGCAGACGCTTGCAGATGGCATCAAGTTGTTCTTCAAGGAAGATCTCATTCCCGACAAGGGCGACCGCTTCGTGTTCAAGCTGGCGCCGTATCTGGCATTTGTCCCGGCGTTCCTGGTGTGGTCGGTCATCCCGCTCGGCGGTGACTTCTCGAATGGCAAGGACGGCACCGTTCAGATTCTCGGTCGGGCAACGAAACTGCAGCTCGCTGATCCACCGGTTGGCGTGCTGTTGCTGCTGGCGCTCAGCAGCATCGCCGTGTACGGCATCATGCTCGCCGGGTGGAGCTCGGGCTCGAAGTATCCGCTGCTCGGTTCGGTGCGTGCGTCGGCGCAGATGGTCAGCTACGAAGCCGCGCTCGGTCTCAGCCTGGCAAGTGTCGTACTGATCGCCGGCACCCTCAGCACCAGCGGCATTGTTGCGTCGCAAACGAGTTTCACTCGCTGGCATGTCGTCGCCACCGGTGTGCTGCCCTTCATCATCTTCCTCGTCGCCGCGACCGCGGAATTGAATCGACCACCATTCGACCTCGTCGAGGCCGAGCAGGAATTAGTCGGTGGGTTCAACACCGAGTACTCCAGCATCCGATTTGCGCTGTTCTTCCTCGCCGAATTCATGAACACGATCACCATGAGCGGCGTGATCGTCACGCTCTTCTTCGGTGGCCCGCAGCCGCTGCCCATCGGCGATTACGACAATGTGCTGTCGTTCCTCGGGCCACTGAGTGGCACGGTTTGGCTGCTGTTGAAGGTGCTCGTGTTCCTGTATGTCTATGTGTGGTTCCGCGCCACGCTGCCTCGTTTGCGCTACGACCAGTTGATGAACCTTGGCTGGAAGTTGATGATTCCGTTGTCATTCGCTTGGTTCATGCTGCTCGCAGCGTTCCGAATCGGCAGGGATGAAGGTTGGGACCGGTGGTTCGTCGTCGCCGGATCTGTCGGCGTGCTCGGCATTGGGTCATCGCTACTGCAACGCGCTGGCAAGGTGAGCGCGCGCAACCGCGAGCGAGAAGGAGCGATGTTCTGATGGGGCTGCTCGACGGATTCCTGGTCACACTCCGCCAGCATCGTTTCCTGGGCGGCGAGAAGGTGACGACGTCGTACTCGGGCGGCCGCGTCTTCAGGAAACGCAAGAAGGTTGCGGGCCGCGACGAGAAGACCGATAAGCCCGAACGGTTGCACGGACGCCATGTGCTGAACCGGTACGAGGATGGCATGGAGAAGTGCATCGGTTGCGAGTTGTGCGCGGGCGTGTGCCCGGCCAAGTGCATTCATGTACGCGGGGCCGACAACGATCCGAACCGCCCTACGTCGCCCGGCGAGCGTTTCGGGTTTGTCTACGAGATCAACTACCTACGCTGCATTCACTGCGATCTGTGCGTCGAGGCGTGTCCGACCGAGGCGATCACTGAGAGCAAGTTGTTCGAGTTCAGTTTCACCAACCGACGCGACGCGGTGTACACCAAGGCGGAATTGCTCGTCGACGACGAGGGCAAGCCACGACAATTGCCGTGGGAAGACTGGCGTGAAGGCGAAGACCTCCTTACCAGCGGCTGGATGCGAGCGACCTCGTCGGCCGGCGACGCCAAGTTCGTCGGCGAGGTCGGTTGGAGCGGCGAGTTGGGTTACGGCGTGCGCGCCGCCGAGAGTGTGGCCGACTGATGGAGTTGTTCGTCTTCGTTGTAGCCGCGGCGATGGTGTTGGTGGGCGCGGTCGGCGTCATCCTGCGTAGTCACCCGGTGCATGCCGCGCTCAGTCTCGTGCTCACACTCTTCGGAGTCGCCGTGCTCTTCGTTGCGCAACAAGCGAATTTCCTGGCGGCGGTACAAGTCATCGTGTACGCGGGTGCGATCGTCGTGCTGTTCCTGTTCGTGATCATGTTGCTCGGGGTCGACAAGGCCGACGACCTGCAAATCGAACCGTTCAAGATTCAGCGCCCCGCGGCGGTGGCCGTCGGCGCTGGTCTGCTGTCGATGATTGCGTTGGCGATCATGGTGTCGCGCGATGCACGAGCACCGAAGGTGACCCCGAGCGAAGCCGTGCAGGCAGCGCTCGATGGCACACACGACAGCAACGTGCGCGCGATAGCTCGCGACGTTTTTAGCGACCATGTGCTGGCATTCGAGCTCACGTCGGTGCTGCTGGTGATCGCCGTCGTGGCCACCGTCATGTTGGCCCGTAAACCGCGCAAGGGCGAGTCGACATGACCGCTTGCATAGGCGCGGTCACCCCGACGACGACGTGGTATCTGCTGTTGGCCGCAATGTTGTTCTCGCTCGGAGTCGTGGGCGTGATGGTGCGTCGCAATCCGCTGATTCTCTTCATGTGCATCGAATTGATGCTGAACGCGGTCAACCTGACGTTCATCGCCCTGGCGCGCAGGTTGGGCGACATCGGCGGTCAGAGCACGGTCTTCTTCGTGATGGTGGTTGCCGCGGCCGAAGTAGTGGTCGGTCTCGGCATCATCGTCGCCATCTTGCGGCGCAAGCCGGGTGCGACCACTGACGACATTGCCGAGCTGAAGGGCTGAGCGATGCTCGATCTTGTCTGGCTCATCCCCGCGTTGCCGCTTGCCGGCTTTCTGCTCATCTTGCTGTTCGGTCGCAAGCTCGGCGACCCCAAGTCGGGCTACCTCGCGACGACGATGGTTGTCGCTTCGTTCGCGGTCACGGTGGGTGTGTACTTCGATCTGATCTCGCTCGCTGCCGATGAGCGCAGCGCCCACGTCCAGCGGTTGTTCGCGTGGGTTCCATCTGGCGCGCTGCGTGTCGACCTTGCGTTTCTCGCCGACCCGCTGAGCCTCACGATGTGCCTTTTCGTGACCGGCGTCGGCTCGCTCATCCATCTGTACGCGGTCGGCTACATGCGCGGCGATGAACGATTCAGCAAGTTCTTCCTTTACTTGAACCTGTTCGCCTTCAGCATGTTGATGCTGGTGCTGGGCTCGAACATGTTGGTGACGTTCCTTGGATGGGAAGGCGTCGGAGCCTGCAGTTACTTCCTCATTGCGTTCTGGCACGAGAAAGCGAGCGCAGCAACAGCCGGCAAGAAAGCCTTCATTACCAACCGGGTTGGCGACTGGGGCTTCATGATGGCGATGTTCATCGCCTTTTGGGCGGTCGGTTCGCTCGACTACTCCGTGGTCAACGGCGGTGCCGCCGGGATGTCGCCAACGACTTCGACGGCGATCGCGATGTTCTGTTTCGTCGGTGCGTGCGGCAAGAGTGCGCAGTTGCCGTTGTATCTGTGGCTTCCCGATGCGATGGAAGGCCCGACACCAGTCTCGGCGCTGATTCACGCAGCGACGATGGTCACGGCTGGCGTCTATTTGATGGTGCGTATCAGTCCTCTGCTCGACGCGGCGGATTCCTATGCACCGACAGTCATCGCGATTGTCGGAGCCGCGACGGCGCTATTCGCGGCCACCATCGCCGTCGCGCAGAACGACATCAAGCGAGTGCTCGCGTACTCGACCATTAGCCAACTCGGCTACATGTTCCTCGCGGTCGGTTCGGGGGCATACGTCGCCGCGATCTTCCACATGGTTACTCACGCGTTCTTCAAGGCGCTGCTGTTCCTCGGCGCCGGTTCCGTGATTCACGGAATGCATCACGATCAGGACATGCGCCATATGGGTGCGCTGCGCAAGCTGATGCCGATCACCGCGTTCACGTTCATCGTCGGCTGGCTAGCGATTGTCGGTGTGCCACCCTTCGCTGGCTTCTGGAGCAAGGACGAAATCCTGCTCTTCGCCTACGACAAGAGCCCGATCCTGTACGCCGTCGGTCTCGTCACTGCGCTGCTGACGGCGTACTACATGACACGGCAGGTGATCCTGGTGTTCTTCGGCAAAGCGCGGTGGCACGACGCCCACGAGGAGCACGGCGCGCACGGCGATCTGACGCCGCACGAGAGTCCGGCGACGATGGTGCTGCCGTTGATCGTGCTTGCTGGTCTTTCAATGGTGGGTGGACTGATTCAGCTGCCGTCGTGGTCGTGGATACCGAGCGATCTCGCACATCGGCTCGAGGATTGGTTGGGGCCGATCGTTCACGGTCAAGAACACGAACTCACGCTCGACGCGCACGATCTCAGCGGCACGTTGGCGCTGGTGGCAATCGGTTGCGCGGTCGTCGGCATCACCCTCGCCGTCCTCGTCTACGCGAAGCACAAGACCGGTCCCTTCAAGGCAGGGCCGATCGAGCCAAAGATTCTTGCCGATGGGTGGGGCTATGACCGCGCCGTCAGCTGGGCGATGGGTAAACCCGGACGCAAGGCGTTCGACGGCATTGCGTGGGCCGACGCGAACATCATCGATGGCGCCGTCACCGGTTCCGGCCGGCTGGTGCGCGGCACCGCGCAGCAGATACGCAAGGTACAGAGCGGCAACGTTCGCAACTACGCAGCAGCAATCGGTGGCGGCGTGGTGTTGCTGCTGTTGTGGTTCGTGGTTGCGCGAGGGCTCCTGTGACCGACTTCCCGATCCTGACGCTGCTGATACTCGTACCTGCTGCAGGCGCCGCGCTCGTCGCCTTGGCGTCGAAACGCCTTCCCGATCTCGTGAAGGTGACCGCACTTGGTGCGAGCGTGCTCACCGGCGGCTTCTCGCTGTGGGTGCTGTTCGCGTTCGACAAAGGCAATGCCGGTTTTCAACTGACGTCGCAACACAAGTGGATCAAGCCATGGGGAATCTCGTGGCATCTCGGCATCGACGGCATCTCGTTGTTCCTCGTCGTGCTCACAGGTGTGCTCTTTCCGCTGGTGATCGTCGGAATCGACGCACACGCTCGATCGACGGGCGACCTCAAGCGGTACCTCTCATGGATGCTGCTCTTGGAAGCAGGCGTGATGGGCAGCTTCGTCAGCCTCGATTTGTTCCTGTTCTTCGTCTTCTTCGAGATCGTGCTCGTGCCGATGTACTTCCTGATCGGCGGTTGGGGTTACGAAAATCGCGTGTACGCGGCGACGAAGTTCTTCCTGTTCACGATGGTCGGCTCGGCGTTCATGCTGGTTGGGATCATCACCACCGCCGTGTTGGCGAAGGCTGACGGTGGGCGGGTCACGTTTGATCTGATCAAGATCGCAGAGAACGCCGATTTTGCAGCGAGCACCGGACGGTGGCTGTTCTTTGCGTTTGCAATTGCGTTTGCCGTCAAGGTGCCGTTGTTCCCGTTGCACACCTGGCTCCCCGACGCGCACACGCAGGCACCAACCGGCGGCTCGGTGATTCTTGCGGCCGTACTGCTGAAGATGGGGACCTACGGTCTGCTGCGTTTTGGCGTGTACCTGTTCCCCGAAGCAGCGGTGTGGTCGCGACCATTGTTCTTCACCTTGGCGACGGTCGGAATC
>JANWKM010000017.1 GCA_025451395.1 Ilumatobacteraceae bacterium | reverse complement strand
CGGAGAGAGAAGTTCGTGGCCAGTGGTATTGGTCTCAGCCGCGCCGTGATCGCGGGTGTCCTCGGACTCGCAGGAATCGCCGCGCTGCAACTCGCGTTTCGCAAGGGCGATGCTGGACCCGTGTCGGTCGCGTCGTCGCAGTTCGCCAGCGTGGCCGTAGTGCTGTCCGTGCTGTTCAATCGCGAACGCATGCGGTGGTGGCAGGCGATCGGAGTCGTCGCAACCGCGCTAGCCGTAGCCCTCATCGCGGTCGGCAGTTAACGCGGTAGTTGCGTGATCTCGATGTAGTGATCGGCAGGCAACACCGCGTTCGCGAACGCCCGCAGGTCGGCAGCCGTCAGGCCGGCGATGGCAATGGCCTGGTTGTCGTAGTCCCGGAACGTGTCTGAATGGGCGAGCCAACGCTCGAGCATGGTGATGATCTGCTGATCGGAGATGAAGTTGTACGAGTCGTTGGCCTCGGCCACGGCAGCCGAGAACTCCTCGGCCGATGGCCCGTTCGCGCGTAGGTCATCCAGGTTGGCTTGCAGCGCATCGGCAATTGCGGCCATATCGGCAGGAGCACCCGAGATCGAAAAGTTCACGGTCGCCTCCGGCGCAGGGCCAGGAGCAATCGACACGAACGCGTTCGGCGAATAGGTCGCTCCCAACTCCTCACGGATCGCCTTAGTGAGCCGGTTCGTCAACACGGTCGTCAGCAAACCGGCCAAGAGCTCGTTCTCCGATGAATCCGTCGCCGAGGTGGTGTACAACACAGATAGCGACGCCGTCTCGCCGGAACCTGCATGCACCGTGCGCCGTTCGACGCCAGGGGGAGGTGGTGCCGAGACAGCGACCGCAGTTTCGGTTGCTCCCGTTGATGGCAGCGTGCCCAGGTAGCGCGCGGCCAGGTCGATCGTTGTCTCGAGGTCGAGGTCGCCTGACAGCATGAAAACAAAGTCGCCGGCATTGCCGAATCGGTCCAGCCACACACGCTCGAGATCGGCGGTTGTCATGGCGTTCAGTTCCGCTTCCGTGAGCAGGATGCGATGCCGCGGATCGTCGCCATAGCGAGCATCGTTGAGCGCGAACTGAGCTGCCAGGTCGGCGTCTGCCTCCACATCGACGAGGTAGCTGAGGTTGCGGTCGACCGCATCATCGAGCGCGACTTGGTTGAAGTTCGAAGCCGCGATGTACTGATGCAGCACCTGAAACGCAAGTTCCAGATCGCCCGGCGATGTGCTGCCGCCAATGAACTCGGTCGTTTCGCCGACGTACGGAAAAACGTCGACGGTGCTCGCGGCGAGAATCTGATTCACTGCGTCGCGGCTCAATGATCCGAAGCCACTCTCGCTGTTGACCTCGTTCATCAACCAGGCGGCCGCTGCGTCCTCCGACGCCGTCAACGAGAAGCCACCGGGGCTGACCGCGTAAAGCAGGATGTAGTCGGCGGAGATTGGCGTCGGGTTGATGATCACGCGCACGCCGTTCGCGAACTCGATCATCGTCGGCTCGATGTATGCGTATGGCACGCCGTCGATCACCGTTCGATCGACGATCTCGGCGGGATCTGGCGCCGCCATCAGCTGATCGCCGACGGCTTCCGCCTCGGCGCGCGGAGTTACTTCGCGCGTGTCGAGCGAACTTAACTGCCCGCTCAGTTCGGCTTCATCCGGCAGACCGTCGGTTCCCTCCTTCACCGCGATCGTCAACACCGGTGGCGCGGCTGCGAGCCGTGCCCGCAACGCGGCGTTCACCATGTCGGCATCTATTTGATCGAGCAGGTCGTTATCGATGTCGTGCTGAGCTGTGGCCGATGGGAATGGCTCGCCCTCGAGCTGAAACGTAACCAACCGGTCGGCGTACTCGGCCGCCTGAATCGTGTCGCGCTGTTCGAAGGCGGCTTCGACGGAGGTGCGGACCTCATCGAGCACGCGCTCGACATCGGCAGTCGAGAGCCCCGTCTGCACGACACGTGCGTATTCGTCGAGCAGCGCCGCAGCCGCCGCCCCGGCCTCGTCGTTGGCGGCGGTCAGGTAGACGCTGGGCGCGTCGAGAGCACGGACGTACGAGCTTGATGATGGAGAAGCACTGTTGAACGGCGCTTCGCCACTGTCGATGTCGCTCTCCATCCGGTTGGCGATGGCCGCGGTCGCGACGTAGTCGATCAGTAGTGCGGCGTGGTTGCCGATGGTGTCCGGCGCGATGCTCTGCGTTGGCAGCGCCAACTCGACACTCGCTTCCACCAAGTCGGGATCGGTGATGATCTCTGCACGCGCGTCACCGCTTCCAATCCAGTCGAGCTGCGACCGCTCAGTTGTGTCGCCGCGCGGCTCAACGTCGCCGAACAGCTCTTCGATTTGTTGTTCGACATCCTCAAGATCGATATCGCCAACGACAATCACCGCCGCGTTGTCCGGGCGATACCAGGTGTCGTAGAAGCGGCGCAAAACCGTTGGCGTCATCGCCGAGATTGCATCCGAGGTGCCGATCGGCGGGCGACCCTCGTACTCGGTGCCTCCGAGATAGATCTTCTCCAGCTCGGAGAACACCCTGCCATCGGCAGTGAGTTCACGCGTTCGATATTCATCAAGGACGACTCCGCGCTCGGATGTCACATCGGCCTCCGTCAGGGTCGCAGCCGTCAGCCACTGATGCAAGATGTCCATACCGAGCGCAAACTCGTCGTTGTCGCTGTCGACGGTGAGTTGGTAGACAGTCTCGTCGTAGCTCGTATACGCGTTGATGTCGGCACCGAACTCGACGCCGCCCTGCTGGAGCAACTCGATGATGTCGTTCTTCTCGTACTTCTCGGTGCCGTTGAAGAGCATGTGTTCCAGGAAGTGGGCGACCCCGGATTGGTCGTCGTCTTCGAGAGCCGACCCGGCATCGATCACCAGTCGCAGTTCGGCCTTATTCCCGGGACGGTCACTGCGGCGGACGTAATACGTCAGCCCATTGTCGAGGGTCCCGGTGCGGACGTCGGGATCGAGAGCGATCCGCTCGGTCGAGTCGGTAAGTCCTTTTACGGCGTCGCCGGTGTTCGCGGACGCCGATTCGACCGAGACACCTTGGCCGTCCGTACACGCCGCAGCGCACAGCGCCAGAGCGACGAACACGGCTGCAGCCGAGCGCGACTTCTTGGTCCCCATCGGGCGAGTGTACATATGGCGCCGACTAGCGTCGCTGTGATGGCCACCAACTCATCAGACAAACCAATCATCACTATTCCGACCGGACCGCCGTCCGACGAGTTGGTGATAGACGACGAGATCGTCGGTGACGGTGACGAGGCGATCATCGGCAAGCGAGTTGTCGTGCACTACGTCGGCGTGGCCTGGAGCAACGGTAAGGAGTTCGACGCCAGCTGGAATCGTGGCGAGACGTTCGACTTTCGGCTCGGCGCTCGGGAAGTCATCGAGGGGTGGGATCGTGGTGTCAAAGGAATGCGCGTTGGTGGTCGACGCCGGCTCACCATTCCACCGGAACTGGGTTACGGCAGTCGCGGTGCCGGTGGCGCGATCAAGGGTGGGGAGACACTTGTCTTCGTCGTTGACCTAGTTTCCGTCAAGTAGCAACCGGTCCACTAGAGCGTCGGGCTTCAACGACCAGTGTGTGTGCTGCGCGATCGTGCCAGCCGCGTAGATCGAGCATGATCGGCAGGTAGACAAACGCGATGACGAGTCCCATCACGTCGCCTGGCAAACCGACCGTGAGACCGACGATCACGACCGCGTACGGGACCAACCAACGCACGATTGCGCGCCACCAGTTCGGCGACCGATGATTCTCGAGATCGACGACCCGGGTGCGCACCACCAGCTTTCCGATCGACCAGCCGAACATCGCCGCGGGCCCAACGAAGTAGAACATGTGCACCATGATCACCATCCAGGTAGCCGCTTTGGCGTGTGCTGCCAAGCCGGTCGGGACACCGACCAGCACCTGATCGATGAGACCGGCGTTGAATCGGCGACAACGCGTGGCTGGGCGTCGGCCGTCGGGTAGCGATGGTCGTGATGGCTTGACCAACGGCGGCAGGTCACCGCGGAACTCCGGATCATCGAACTCGGACTCATCGATTGGCGATGGCTTCGTGACCCAATCCAGCGCGTCCTGTATCTCGTCGGCGAAGGACCCGGCAGCGATCACCTCATTGCGCACGATGCCGAACGGGACCTCGCCGGCGCGCAACAATGAGCTCAGCAGTTGGCGCTGTTCACCGCGCAGGTGCGAGATATCAATCGAACACGGCGGCGACTCGCCGTCGGACTTGCGGCGGCCGCTCATCCGCCGTTGACAAGTCGGCGTACAGCAGCGACGCGGTAGAAAGGAATGTTGCCCGTGCGCACAACGTCGCCCGGCTGCGGCGACTGAATCCACGTGGTGGGTCCAGTGGCAATTCCAACGTGGCTGATGACGCCGTTCGATGACAGGAAGACGAGATCGCCGGCGCGAATAGGTACGACCTTCCAGTCAATGACCTGCCCGTACTTCGCCTGCGAAGCGCTGTGGTGCGGCAACAAAATGCCGATCGCCGCGTACGCACGCATCGTCAGCCCCGAGCAATCCCACGCATTCGGACCGGCGCCGTTCGCCTTGTACGGTTCACCCAGTTGCGCCGACGCGAAGTCGAGCACCGTCTTGATCTTCGCCGAGACGTCACTTGCACCGGGCGGCGGCAGCACACCGCCAGCGGGAATCTGCAACTGCATGCCTGGATGGATGACGGTTGTCTTCTTCATGTTGTTGACCGCCAGCAATGCGTCCATCGTCACGCCCAACTGTTGCGCGATGCGGTTGAAGTAGTCACCCGGCTTCACCGTGTACAGGACACCGGTAGTGGGTGGGGGCGCCGGCGCCGGCGGGGGAGTGCCGGGGAGTACACCGCCGGGAGGCACAACCAGCTGATCGCCGGGGTGGATCACGCTCTTCTTCGTCAGGCCGTTGACGGCCAGGAGATCGTCGAAGCTGACCTGCAGCTTTTTGGCAATTAGCAGCAGGTAGTCACCGGGCTTGACCGTGTACAGCAATTGAGCCGTCGGCGTGCTCGGTGCCGTTGCGTGCGCGGGCGCGGCCACAGTGGCAACGCCAATCGATGCAACGAGAGCCAGACAAATGCTGGACAAAGCCCTGCGCAGGATCCGAGACATGTTGTATTTATCGGCACCCCTTACAGCGACCTTTATGGCCAGCTTTACGGTTTCTTGACGCCCAATTCAACGGCAACTCACGGGTATGGTGCCCAGGTGAGCCGAGCCAATCGAGGGCGTGAACGGCGGCTCGGGCGGGGGCCGCAGCCAGCGCCGTTTCGGTTGCTGCAGAACCCGTATCGCCCAGTCGAGATGCTGTCGGCCGATCAGGTTGAGAACATCCATCACAGCTCGCTGGCCCTGCTGGCGAAGGGTGGCATGCGGGTGCTGGCACCGGCGGCTCGCCAAATCCTCGCCGATGGTGGCTGCGTGGTGGACGACCTGATTGTGCGTTTCGATCCCGAGCTCGTGGAAGCGATGGTGGTGCAGGCACCGAGTCAGTTCACACTGCGCGCCCGCAATCCCGACCACGATCTGATCATCGGAGCGAACCACGTCGCGTTCACATCTGTCGGCGGTCCAGCGTTCGTCAATGATGTCGAGCGTGGACGCCGCCCTGGCACGCACGCCGAACAAGAGGAATACCTGCGCGTTATTCAAGCGCTCGGTGTGATTCACCAGGAAGGCGGTGGTCCGTTCGAGGCGATGGACCTGCCGCCCGAGACGCGACATCTCGACCTCTGCCACTCGCTGATTCGTCAGCTCGACAAGAACTGGCAGGGAATCGCGCTCGGCCGCGATCGTGCCGCTGATTGCATCGATATGGCGGCGATTGCACTCGGAACCGACCGCGACGGTTTGCTCGACCGCCCTGCATTGATGACGATCGTCAACACCAACACACCGCTGACCCTCGATATCCCGATGGCGGACGGGCTGATCGAATTGGCAACCGCCGGCCAAGCGGTGTGCGTGACACCGTTCACGCTTGCGGGCGCAATGGCACCGGCCACGCTCGCCGGTGCGCTCGTGCTTCAGAACGCAGAGGTGTTGGCGGTGACCGCGCTCATCCAGCTCGTGCGCGAAGGTGCACCGGTCGTGTATGGATCGTTCACTTCCAATGTCGACATGCGCAGTGGTTCGCCGGCCTTCGGTACTCCCGAGTACACGAAAGCGGCACAGGCCAGCGGCCAGCTGGCGCGCAGGTACCGGCTGCCATTTCGCTCGTCGAATACGACGGCGTCCAACACTGTCGACGCGCAGGCCGCGTACGAGAGTGCGATGTCGCTATGGGGAGCGGTGCTGGGCGGCGCCAACATCGTCAACCACGCGGCCGGCTGGCTGGAGGGCGGACTGACGGCAAGCTTCGAGAAGTTGATCATCGACGCCGAAATGTTGCAGATGATGGCTGAGTACCTACAGCCGATCGTCGTCGACGATGATTCGCTCGGTCTCGACGCGATCGCGGCCGTCGGCCCTGGTGGACATTTCTTCGGGTCGCCACACACGATGCAGCGGTACGAGAC
This sequence comes from Ilumatobacteraceae bacterium, assembly GCA_025451395.1. Classification (GTDB taxonomy): domain Bacteria; phylum Actinomycetota; class Acidimicrobiia; order Acidimicrobiales; family Ilumatobacteraceae; genus UBA668. The sequence goes on along the minus strand of JANWKM010000017.1, from coordinate 3,215 downwards.
CGCGTTCTACTCACCACTGGTCAGTGATTGGCGCAACTTCGAAACATGGTCGCAAGACGGAGAGGTCGATGCTCGCGAGCGAGCGCACCTCATCTGGCGACAGTTGCTCGAGGAGTCAGAATCGCCACCGCTCGCTGCCACGATCGACGAAGCACTGACCGAGTTTGTCGCGCACCGCAAAGCTATTTACAACTCGTCGCAGCCTTAACGATCGGAGTCGGGTTGACAGCCGGACCGCCGAGGGGATGCACCTCGAAATGTAGGTGCGGCACCGATGCATTGCCGGTGGCGCCGACGTAGCCAATAACGGCGCCCGCAGTGAGCACCGACCCAACTTCGATTCCGGGCGCAAAGGCGGACAGGTGCGCGTAGTAGAAGTACGTCCCGTCAGCACCGCTGAGCCACAGTGAGTTGCCGCCGAGCGACCCGACGTAGTCGAGTTGCTTCTTGGTAATCGTGCCGTTGACCACCGCGTAGACGGGCGTGCCCGAGGCGACCATGATGTCGACGCCCTGGTGTTTGCGTCCACCCGAGCGTGGCGCGCCGAAGGTGTCAGTGAACGCGCAGGTCGCGGGGACCGGAAATACGGTGAGCACCACCGTGGTCGATGACGGGGGAGGCGCTGCGGGAGGGGCGGGTGCGGGCGTCGCTGTCGTCAGCGCCGCTTTCGTCGCCGCGTCGTACACACCATTCGCTGGAAGACCCACACGCGTCTGGAACTGCTTCAACGCTGCTTGCGTCGCAGGACCGAACACACCATCAGCGCCGCCGAACACCGCGATCCCGACGCCGATCAGCAGTTGTTGCATGATCTTGACGTCCTCTCCACGACTGCCCAGTGATAGCACTGCGACGTTTGGTGTTGCCGCCGGCGGAGCAGTTACTGGAGGTTCAGTCGGAGGGGGAGCCGTGGCCGGGGGTGCGGTCACTGGCGGTGTGGTCGGCGTTGTTGCAGTGACGGCTGCAGCGGCGTTGGCGAGAATCTCCGCCGTGGCCGCGTCGACAACTCCAGTCGCAAGCAGACCCTTCGATCGTTGGAACGCTTTCAGCGTCGCCACTGTCGCGCTGCCATACACGCCGTCGACGCCGCCGAAAAGCGAAAGACCGAGCGTAACGAGTTGCTGCTGCACCACACGCACGGCATCGCCGCGCGCACCGCGCGACAGGATAGGAGTGCCCTGGATCATCCCCAAGACAATCGCGGTCGGAACATCCAACACGCCGTTGGCCGTCAACCCGCGGCGCGTCTGATAGTCGCGCACGGCTGCCTCGGTACCTGGTCCGAAAATGCCGTCGACACCGCCGCGCACAGTGATCCCCGCGTTTACCAACAGCTGCTGCATTTTCCTCACCGTTGGTGAGCGATCACCACGTTTCGCCAACGGTGGCTGATCGACCGAGGGATGCGCGACCGGATATGCAAGGGCGGCCGACGACGCCGCGGATGTGGCGATCGGGGCAGCGATCGGAATCGCAATCAGGGAAACGGCCATCGCGAGGATGCGCCGTGAGCCTTGCAACATGGTTGGATCTCCTGGATTGGCCGCGTGGGCCTGACACTTCCCAGATACATCGGCCAGCGGGAAGGGGGCAGTTCGTCATTGTTCGGTAAAGAAACCGTCTGTGTTTCGTCTGCCAAGATGGGGAATGGATTTCAATCTGAAGGACTTCAATCTCGACGACGTCGCGGGGAAGGTGCTCGGCGGTGTCGATGTGAAGAAGATCGCGGGCGTGATCGACTCGATCTGGGAGCACAGGGACGAGCTGGCGCACATCGCGCAAAACCTTCCGCAGATGCTCGGCGAGACCGGAGCTCACATGCAGGCGGCTGGAGAAGGTGCGCAGCGTGCAAGCGCGTTCCTCTCGGGCGAGGTGCGCGACCTGGCGACCAACGCGGCCGACCTGATCGAGTCGTCGAAGAATCAACTGCGTGGCGTGCTGAAGGCACTCGAGGGTGTCGGCAACATCCTGACCAACGTGCCGTTGATCGGTGACGTCGGCAAGTCGGTCGGCGACGGGCTCAAATCGCTCGGTGATGTCGCGAACAGCCTCGACAGCGTCGGCCAGAAGGTGCGCGGTCTTGGCGATCGACTTTCGGATGTAGGTGGAGATCTCGATTCGATGGGACGGTCGCTGGCCGGTGGCGGCGCCAGCTTGCTCGGGTTCGTCGGTGGCAAGGCCCCGAAGGTCAACGTGCCTGCGGGTAAGAAGAAGACTGGGAAGAAAACGGCTAAGAGGAGCGCCAAGAAGAGCGCCAAAAAGAAGGCCGTCAAGAAGAAGAAAGCGCGCAAGTAGTTAGCGCGGGTTAAACCAGTTCGACGTCAGCCCGAACGCGCTCTTGAACGCGTTACCGGTGACAGTGACCGAGCCGAGCGTTCCGTTCACGCGGATCGAAGTGACGCGGCCACCCCAGTCACCGAAACCATTCCTCGCAAGAATCGTCACAGACGTAAAAATCCCGATGCTTGGATACTTCGCCGAGATCGCGGTGCCGCTCAACGTGACGGTCCAGTTGTGGCGCGGGTTCAGGGGAGTGGCGTCGCCCTCGTCGATGACCGCCGGGAAGGGCATCGAGGCACTTGCCAGTGGTGTTCCTACGACAGTGTCCGTCCACCCACCTGTCGATGCCGCGAACATCGTCAGCGCGATCTGCCCGGACGTATCGCCGACGCGACGCACAACACCGGCGACCGCCGCAACTGCAGCGTCGGTGCTCGCGAATTCGACTGGGATGTACGAGCCGCTGACAGACGTGCGGTAAGCCGCGCCCTTGTAGAACTGACAATCGAGATCACACGTCTTTGCATACGAGTAGCGATTGGAGGCGAGGCCGTAGCTACGCGCGGCGACCGCTTGCGCCTGCAACGCTTGTGCACCCTTGCCGCCACCGGCGCTGGCCCACGAGGGCGACATCTCTTTCGCGATGACCGCGCGCAAGTAGTGCTCCACGGGCACATCGTTGACCGTGCGATTCTCGCCGGCCGTTCCGTTCGCCGCGCGGATCACACCCCGGTAGGAACGGACGTTGCCGCCGGGCTCGCACACAGCAACCAGATCGCTGTACGACGTCGTCGCCACGTCGGCTTGCGTACGAATGTTGACCGGAGCCGCAATCGAGCCCGTCAGCAGCGTCCATCCCGAAGCCACTGGATCGCCGGTCGCGGCGGGGCACACCTGCGCATCGCTTCGTGCCCAAACGGCGTAGACCGATGGCG
>JANWKM010000016.1 GCA_025451395.1 Ilumatobacteraceae bacterium | reverse complement strand
GGAACTCACGGATCACCATCCACGCGGCCGACACCAGCTCGTCGAACGCCTCGGTGGATCCACCCACACGGCGAGGACCCCAGCAGCGCGACCGTGAGATCAGTCCCGGAAGCAGCCGCTGCAGAACAACTCGCGCTGCGATCTCATCGGATCGAGCCGCGGCCAGCAAGCGAGTGACTACCTCGTTGCCGTTCACTATGCGGTCATTCAACAAGCCAGCTTTGGCGGCGGTGCGAGCGGCAGGGGTCGCCCAGTAGTCGGTCGCGGCGAGCACTTGATCGAGATTGTCGAAGGGCACGCCCAGAGACCAGCCGCGGGCACGATGCACGATCGTTGGCCGTTCACGGAGTAGCTGCCACTCGCTTTGCAAACGATCGAGCAGAGGACGGTTGCTGTACAGGGGAAGGGAAATGTTCATGCCCCCAGCGTCTGCGCGCACACTCACAGGCCGCCTCACTGCTGCACTCACAGAAGTGCTCACAGTTGAAATGTCTGCCGGAATCGTTGAGCTGCCGTACCCAGTGCACACGTATGGACGACACAACACCAATGTGGATTGGCGTATGGCGCACAGGTCCCGACGCCGGCGCTTCGATCGCGGTGCCGGCGGGTCGACACCTCGTCGGCCGAGCGCACACTGCCGGGATCCGCTGCGACGATTCGACGCTGCAACCGCATCATGCGTTGGTCGAGGTCAGCGATGACGGAACAGCGCGGCTGACGCAATTGACCGGCCGCGTGCCGATGAGGGTGAATGGCCTAGCGATTGATGGGGCGACGGACTTGACCCGCGAAACAGTGGTCGAGATCGGCGCGAGCACGCTCGTGTTCCTGGAGCAGAGCGCCGCACCGAAATTGGCGCCCGTGCACGCGTATGTACACGACTGTGCACTCGTGCGCGCCCCGCGCGCTGTCCCTCATTGGAAAGCGAGCGAACTGAGCGGGCCAGGCAAACCTCCTGTTCGCGACCCAACCAGTGGAGGACTGGTGCCGGCGGCGCTCAGCCTTGGTGGTGCGGGCGCGATCGCGCTTGTGCTGCAACAACCGATGTTTCTCATGTTCGGCGCGCTGGGAGCGATGGTGGCGATCGGCAGCTGGGTCGCGCAGCGCATCGCTGCCAACCGCAGATTTCGTCTTGCTTTCGCCGAGTACGAGGAACAGTGCGGGCGCTTCGAGGAGCACCTCGCTCGCGAACGGTCATCGGCACAACAACATCAACTGGCGAGCGTGCCCACGATCGATCGCGCGGTACGCACGCTGGTGGAACGCAATGCATCGTTATGGACGCGGCGTGTAAGTCATCCCGATGCGTATTTGGTTGCGATCGGAATGGATCCCGCCGAAACGGAGTTGCCCGTCTCGGCCGATCTCGGCCCGGGTAGCCGCATCGCACTGCTCGGCCCACACGGCAGCGCCGTTGCTCGATCAATTGTCGTGCAATTGGCATCGTCATGCGGGCCAGCCGATCTACGCATCACGATCGTCACCGATCACCCCGAGCGTTGGGACAGTGTGCGCGCCCTCCCGCACATCGTCCTCCCAAATGGCACCGCGGGCATCGTCGCCGAATCCGGGTTGCTGCACGTACTCGACGATCTCGTTGGCCACAGCGAACACGGCGGCCATCATCTGTTGATCACCGACCAGCCGGACCTGTTGGCCACGCGCACTAGTCCGCTACGCCGTGCGATCAAAGACGCGCAGCGCGATGCATTGATCGCGGTGCTACCCCCCACAAGTAGGGCCAACGACTCGGCGGTGCCGCACATATGCAACAGCGTGCTGTCCACCACGAGTGGGCCGTCGGCGAGGTGGGTCCCCGATGTACACCGCACGATGCTGCCGCAACCCGTCCGCCTCGTTGGTGTCGGCGACCGCACAACCGCGCGTTGCGCGGCCGCTTCACGCGGGTTGGTGGATCCGGAGGATCCGCTCAGCCTCGCCAGCGTTGTGCCACAGCAACTGTCGCTCATCAGTTTGTTGCTTCGCGACGGTGCGCTGACGCCGGCGGCGATTGCTGGGGCGTGGGCATCCGCAGGCGCCGACCCTGCACCGCGCGCCGCGATCGGCATGGCGGCCGACGGTGTAGTGGACATCGATCTAGTCCGTGATGGCCCGCACGGCCTGATCGCCGGTACGACTGGCGCGGGAAAGAGCGAACTGTTGCGCAGCCTGGTGGCAAGTATGGCGGCGGCAACGTCACCCTCGTACCTCACCTTCGTGCTCATCGATTACAAGGGTGGCGCCACGTTCGATGCGTGCGCGGCGCTGCCGCATGTCGTTGGAATGGTCACCGACCTCGATGATCAGTTGGCCGATCGGGCACTGCGCAGCATGCAGGCCGAACTTCGGCGACGCGAGGCGGTGCTGCGCGACCACGGTGTGGCCGACCTCAGCGAACTGCGCGCCCAGGTACCAAAGGTGATCCTGCCGCGGCTCGTCGTTGTGATCGATGAGTTCGCGGCGCTCGTTGCCGAGCAGCCGACCTTCCTACATGCGCTGGTCGGAATTGCACAGCGCGGTCGCAGTCTTGGTGTGCACCTGCTGCTCGCCACCCAGCGGCCGAGTGGTGTGATCACCGACGAGATACGTGCCAACACGAACCTGCGACTCGCATTGCGGCTGCAAGACACCGCCGATGCGCTCGACGTTGTCGGGATTGCTGCACCGGCGCAACTTCCACGTGGACTCCCGGGTCGAGCGGTGCTGCGCTTGGGTGCCGACGACCATCTCACCTTTCAGACCGCCCAGTGCACGGCGGCTACCGACGATGGGCGCCAGACGGAGTTGACCATGCTGGTACGCACGATTTGTGACGCCGCGAAGTTGGCGGGTATTCCAGCTCCGCAAGTGCCGTGGCAGCCGCCGTTACCGGTGACGCTGACGCGTGCCGACCTCGACTCGAGTGCGGCATCGGCGATTGGGCTGGTCGATGAACCCGACCTCCAACGTACGACGCCACTGCTGTGGTCGCTCCGCGACGGACATCTGGCCGTTGTCGGTAGCGCCGGCAGTGGAGTAACCAGTGCGCTCATGACCCTCGCCGACAGGACGTTGTCGGCGGAACTCGGCGTAGACGTATACGTCGTCGATGCGCGCGGCGACGACAGATGGGCGGAGGTGGCCGTGCATCCGGGTTGCGTTGCGGTTGTGCGTCTCCATGAGAGCGAACGATTGCAACGACTGTTACACCGACTGCGCATCCAGACCCGTGGCCAAGACCGCGATTCGCCGGCGACCCTGTTGATCGTCGACGGACTCGATGCGCTGCGCAAAACACTCGACGATGTCGATTCCGTCGCCGAGTACGACGCTCTTGAACAGATTCTGGCCGATGCCAGCACCGCTGGTATCACCATCGTGGCCGGTGCCGAAAGCGCCGCCGCGCTGCCGATGAGTTTCCTCAACAGGTGCCCGGCGCGATGGGTTCTGCACTTGAACGATGCACACGACGCGGCGCTGTTCGGTATCGCCTTCAACCTTGTACCGGCACCAGTGCCGGGTCGGATAGCGATCGCCGGATCGGGCGTGATGTCGCAACTGGTTGCACCGCGCTCACTGCCGCTGGCGACCAGACCGTCGACGACGGCAGCTGCGCCGATCGCGGTCGTCGCCTCTGATATCGACGCGGCACAGTTGCCCACCTCTTGCGCGGTGGACAACGTGACATGGTTGTCACTGGGCATCGAGTTCACCACGGGCGAGCCATACCTGATGGAGGTGCCGGATGGCGAACACATGCTGCTCGTCGGCACCGCCCGTAGCGGACGCAGCACCGGTCTGGCTCGTATCGCGGCCGCGTGGTCGGCCGCACATCCCGGTGGCTGGGTCGGCGCGATTATTCCGCGCCGGTCGATGTTCCCACCTCACTTCGCCGCGCGCACGGCCAAAGATGCCACCGCGATCGCCCCGTTGCTCGACGAGTTGACCGCGCATCTGGACAGTGCACCGAACAACTTCACACAACCTGCGCTGCTGGTGATCGACGATTCCGAAGCGATTGACGATGTGAGCGGACGGCTTGCAGGGTTGGCTGCTCGGGGAAGCGGCTTGTGCATTGCGGCTGCCGGTCGTCCCGATGCGTTGCGTCAGGCATACGGTCATTGGACCGGCGTTTTGCGTCGCAGCCGACTCGGCTTAGTAGCAACCGGTGGGACTGATCTCGATGGCGATCTGTTGAGCGTTGCGCTTCCTCGCCGAACTCCGGTACCGGCACGACCGGGGCTGTGGTGGGTGTCCGATAACGGTTCGGCGCGCTTGATGCAGATGGGCGTAGATGATCGGGAGGTCGCCGGTAGTCAGTTGGCAACAGCGCTGTAGCGTGCGTCTCATGGATCCGTTCGGCGAGCCGCCGCAAACACCGATGTCGGTGGTCATCCCCGACGCACCGCCAAAGCGTCGAACGGGACGGATCATCGCGCTTGCGTTGCTCGTTGCCGTCGCAATCGGTGGTGTTGCGTTCGCTATCACTCGCGGTGATGACAAACCGAAGTACTCACTCACGGCAGCACAGGGGTCCACCGATGAGGTGAAGTCAATCGTCTTCGCGACAACTACGCGCGGTTTCGGCAACGAGGCCACCGCTGACATCGAAGTGGATGTGGAACACGGGCTGACGCATGTCACCATGGATCTTGGCGAAGATGTCGTTGGCCTCGGTGGTGGGCTCGAGATGATCGTAGATATCAAGAACGGTGTGAGCTACATCAACGGGTCGTTCTTCGAAGCCCTTGGCATTCCGCTTCCCACTGAATGGCTCGGCATGGACGACGAGTTCCTCAGCGACAATGGTGAGGACTCGGTGTTCAATACGGCGACCGTTGGCAACCCGCTCGATGCAACGGTCGCGGTCAAGGACGCCATCAAGACGGAAGAGATCGGCTTCGATGAAGTTGCCGGTGTCAAGGTCAAGCATTATCGGGTGACCTTTCGAAGTGAGGACGTGTTCGGCTTGAACGAACAACTCGCGTCTCAACTCGTCGAGCTCGACGGCGTGATGCCCGAAGAGCTCGTGTACGAGTTCTACATCGACGAGCAGAATCTCGTTCGGCGAGTCACTTATCAGATCGATATCGGTGCTGGAGAAGTCACCACCGACATCAAGGTTGTGTCAATTAACGAGCCGGTGAACATCGAGCTCCCGGACGAAGACGACGTCACCGACGCGCGCGACTTCTTCTAACACCGTCGCTCCAACTCCGTAACGCGCGCGCGGCACCCATCGCGACTTGCTCGTCCGTGTGCCCATGGTGGTGGCGCGTCACCGAGTCGCGGGCGATCAATCCCGCTACCACGGCTGCATCGACATGGTCAGTGAGATCGAGCCACTCGCCCCACGTTGCTGGAGAGTCGTACCAACGCAAGTAGCCGTTGCTTTCGTGTGGCCACCACCGATCAGCGAAGCGCAGCACAACTTTCTCGACGACGCCGACGCTCAGGTGCGCCAATGCATCTCGATGTGTGGCCGGTAGACCCGGACTCAATTCGAGTTGGGGCAGCAACCACGCCGGAAACGTGCAGATACAACAATCGGCGGCAACGCCATCCACGCTCACGCCGTCGGAGTCCCACTCGATTCGTCGGACTGGACTGTTCAACCTGATGTCAACGTCGGCGGCCAGATGTTGCAGCAACTGTGCGAACCCGCCGGGTAGCCATCGGTCACCGTTGCCGACGCCCGGCTCGCGCAATACCCAGCGAGCCGACAGCAGGCGATGCGGTACCCCATTCTCGAGATCGAGGTCAAGGTCGACCGCCTGTTGGGCCGTCGCCCGACCCGTGGCGGGGAGCGACTGCAGATAGGTGGGCAGAACGTCGGCTACCGATGCACTTTCGGTCGCTGAGTCGAACGCGTCAGCGATCCCCGCGAGTGCACCGGCAACGTCGCCAACGGCTCCGCTGGACGCGGACGCGAGCGGGGAGTGGAAGTCGGTCGCAACTGTGGCGATGCCGAGTCGCTCGGCCAATCTGGCTAGCGAGTTTGTGGCGTGTTGTTGTAACCACGCGGCACCGACGTCGGCCAGTACGTCATCACCGAGCGACACGGTGTGGACGCGCCCACCGATCCGGTCGCGTGCCTCTAGCCCCGTTACGTCAACTCCGGCGTCGTGCAGCGTGCGCGCAGCACCGAGACCGGCAAACCCGGCACCGATGACGATCACCCGTCGTGCTCGCACAACATTGATCGCCCAGCGGGCGGCGCGCAATCCTTCGTCGTAAGCGCCGTGGACCATTGATGCCGCCACCGGATTGGTCGCGTCGCCGGCCACGATGAATCGTCCGTCGATCGGATCACCGAGCGCGGCTCGGTGCTGTGGCGTTCCACCCGGCGCGAGTGCCGTCCACGAACCCGTACTCCACGGGTCGTCGCCCCACCGGGCGACTTGCCACGCAATCGGATCGAATCGAGACCCCATGACGTCCCATGTTGTCGGATGATCGTGCCGGATGCCGACGGCTGCTCGCTGGGTTCGACCAGTAGGCTCGCGCCTTCATGAATCGGATCAAATTGAAGCGGACGACTGTGAAGCCAACGACTGTGAAGCGAACGACGGGCACCACTTTGTTCAGACGTTGCCTCGGCATTGTTACCGTTGTTGCGTTCGCGGCCGTGGTTGCGGCCTGTAGCGACGACAAGGCGACGACGCCGACGGTCACGCTTCCACTACTTCCGCGAATTGCTGTCACCTCTGTGAAGGGCGACAACGTCAGTCAATTAGTGGCTGCAATATTTGCTCGCGTGCTCGACGATGCGGGGTTCCGCGTCGCCCG
>JANWKM010000015.1 GCA_025451395.1 Ilumatobacteraceae bacterium | reverse complement strand
ATTCGCTGACCCGCTTGCACACCGACGTGTGTAACTGCCGGCTCTGTCCGCGTTTGGTGTCGTGGCGCGAACACATTGCCGAAACCAAGCGGACCGCCTTCCGCAATGAGGAATATTGGGGGAAGGCGGTACCAGGATTCGGTGATCAGGAGGCGAAGATCTTGGTGCTTGGCCTTGCGCCGGCGGCGCATGGCGCCAATCGCACCGGGCGAGTGTTCACCGGCGATCGTTCCGGCGATTGGTTGTATCGGGCGATGTTCCGCGTCGGACTCGCCAACCAACCGACGTCGGTCAGCGCCGACGATGGGTTGGAGTTGCACGGCGCCTGGGTGACCGCCGTCGTCAAGTGCGCGCCACCCGACAACAAGCCGCTGCCCGAGGAGCGCCTGAACTGCAAACCATTCCTGCAGCGCGAGCTCGCATCGCTGACGCAACTGAAAGTAGTGGTGTGTCTCGGAGCGTTTGCCTTCAACGCGGCGTGCGACGAGTTCGGCATCCGGCCACGCCCGAAGTTCGGACACGGCGCGCAGTTTGTCGCCGACAACGGGCTGACGCTGCTGTGTTCGTTTCATCCCAGCCAGCAGAACACGTTCACCGGTCGTCTGACCGAGTCGATGCTCGACAATGTGTTCAGCCGCGCGGTCGACCTCTCGCGCTGAAGTCGACGATCGCGTTGAATTCATCTTCGGTCAGCGGCATCACCGACAGCCGATTGCCCTTCGCCAGCAGGCGACAGTCGCGCAGTTCGGGAAGTGTTCGCAGTGCCTCTAGCGACACGAAGTTCAACTTCGTCACCGGTGCGACCGTCACAAGATCCCATCGCGGATCGGAAGGCTTCGAACGCGGGTCGTAGTACTTGCTGGACGGATCGAACTGCGACATGTCGGGCTCGGCCGTTTTGATCACCTTGCACACGCCGGCAACGCCGGGAGGTGTTGCTTGCGAGTGATAGAAGATCGCCTCGTCGCCGACTTGCATGGCACGCATGAAGTTGCGCGCCATGTAGTTGCGAACGCCGTCCCAACCCTCGCTGCCCTTGCGCGCGAGGTCGTCGTACGAGAAGACGTCGGGTTCGGATTTGAACAACCAGTACGCGGCCACGGCGGCGAGATTACGCCCAGATGCGCAGCACGGTGAAAACCGTCATGCCGACGGTGATCATCGCAATCATGTTGCGTGTCTTGATGAAGACGAGCGCACCAGCGAGCAATGCCCACCATTGGTAGTTGCTGATGGTGAGGTATGGCTGGTGGTCGCGAGTCAACACACCCTGCGCGATGATCGCGGTCAACGCACACGCTGGTGCGTACCGCAACGCTCGCTCGACCTGCGCCGGCAGCGCAAACCGAGCCGGCAGCATGAAGAAGCTGCCACGTGTGACAACGGTGGCCATCGTCAATCCGGCGAAGGCGAAGGCCAGATACGCCCAGTCGTGAAAGTGGTTCATACGCGACTCAGCCGACTCAGCCGGCGATCGCGCAACGCTTCTCCAACAAGCGCAACAGTGACGCCGACCAGCACCGCCAGCAGCAAGCCCAATCGCAGCGGCAGGCCGACGGCTAACACTGCGACGGCCGCCGTGCTGATGATTCCCGCCACCGCCGGAAACCGCTGCACCATCGGAATCAGGACTGCCATCAACGCGAGATAAGCGGCCAGTTCAAAGCCCCAGTCGCTGGGCATCAGACCGCCGATCAAGAAGCCGACGACCGAGCCCGCTTGCCACACGCCCCAGTTGACGAACGCAACGCCGTAGAAATAGCCCCACTGTTCCGGGTTGCCATGTTGATCGGCGCTGGCGAACCGGCGCGAGAACAACGCGAACCCGAGGTCGCCGTTGAGGTACGAGGCAAGCAATCGTTGCGGCCACGGAAGATGCATGAATGAACGTCGCGACGCGGCCGCAAAAATCACGAAGCGCAAGTTCACAAGCAACGCTGTGACCCACACGATCGGCAACGGTGCTCCCGTCGCGAGCAGCGGCATCACCGCTAACTGCGCCGAACCAGCGAACACGGTGAACGTCATCAGCAGTGCCGCCGGAATTGTGAGTCCAGCGTTGACCATCGCAACGCCGGTCACCACACCCCACACCGCCACTGCGGCCGCGAGTGGCGTCATCGCTTTGACGCCTTCGCGATAGGCCGTGCGATCGAGCGGTGGCAATAAAGACATTCGAATCATCATGCCGGGCTATGAAAGGATTTCGGACGTGAAGCGTGCACGAGTAGATCTGGGCGGGAGTTATCGCAAGCTGTACCTCGCCACCGCAATTTCCAATGTCGGCGATGGCATGGCCGCGATCGCATACCCGTGGCTAGCGACAGCGATCACGCGTAATCCGGTGCTGATCGCTCTTGTGGCCGCCGCGCAACGACTGCCGTGGATGTTCTTCACGCTGCCCGCGGGTGTCATTACCGACCGCGTCGACCGCCGACGCGCGATCGTGTGGATGGACACCCTGCGTGGCGCGTTCACCGCCATCGTGGCTGTCGCGGTGCTCAGCGAGCAAGGCACCTTGCCGACGCCTGACAAGGTGAAAGACATCGTCGGTACCCGCACTGGTTTGTATCTCCTGTTACTGCTGGCGACGTTGATGCTCGGCTGCGCCGAGGTCTTGCGCGACAACTGCGGCCAAACACTGATGCCGTCGATCGTCGAGCATCAAAACCTCGAAAGAGCGAACGGTCGCCTGTGGAGCATCGAGTCGGTCGCGAACACGTTCATCGGTCCACCACTTGGCTCGACGTTGCTGCTCATCGCCTTCTCGGTTCCGTTCTTCATCGACGCCGGCTCGTTCTTCGCCGCTGCGGCGCTGGTCGCGCTGATCCCTGGCACGTTCCGCGCGCAGCATCCCGAGCGCGTCGCTGGCGACCCCGTGCCCTCGTGGCGCGACGATCTGAAGGAAGGTGTTCGGTGGCTGTATCACCATCGATTGCTGTGGTCGATGGCGATCATTCTCGGGCTGATGAACATGGCCTCGATGCTCAGCGGTTCGATGTTCGTTCTGTTCTCGCAAGATGTGCTGGACATCACGGTGCTCACCTTCACGCTGATGGGTTTCGGCTTTGCGGTCGGAGCGATCATTGGCGGCTATGTCGCACCGTGGCTATCGAGGAAGCTCGGCAGCGGTACCTGCCTCGCGCTCACGTTGGGATCGTCGGCAGTTGTACAGATCTCCGTCGGCTTTAGCCCATGGTGGCCACTGACGGCACTGCTGTTCGCTGTCGGCACGTTGCTGGGCTCGTCGTGGAATGTCATCACGGTCAGCCTGCGTCAGTCGATCATCCCTTCGCATCTGCTGGGGAGAGTCAACAGCGTGTACCGATTCTTCGCGTGGGGAATGATGCCGATCGGCGCGATGCTCGGCGGAGTTGTCGTCACGGTGGCGGGCCACTTCACCAGTCACGACAACTCGCTGCGCGCCGTGTGGTTCGTCGACGGCTCGATCTATGCCGTGCTCTTCCTCGTGGGTCGACGCCTGCTCACCACCGAGCGGCTGGAAGCAGCGCGAGCTGCTGGGCTCGCGGCAAACGCGAACGCGAGCGCCCGACCTTCAAAGGCTGGTGCCGCGACGGTCGACCCCGTCGGGAGCTGACGCCCGCGATGCGAGTCGCACTCGCTCCTCTGCAACGACGTCGCCAACCAGTCGCTGCAGGTTGCCAGCCATCGCTCCGCCCTCGATGTGTATCAGCCCGCGGCGGATACGGCCGACGAAGGTGCGCTCGTTGAGCGGCAGGATCGTTTTGGCGATGACCCAACCGTCGTCGCGCGTCCCCAACACGCGTTCATGCAACATGCGCACACCTCGGAACGTGACAGTTCCAGCTGGCTGGTCGACCGGTTGATAGCCCAACTCCACGATCAGCCACGTAAGCCCATCGCGGCCGGTGCTCCCCGCTGTGCTGCGCGCAAGCAGAATGGCGTGCGTCGCAGCAAAGTCGGAGAGTGTCTTCGTGCCGTTGACCGTCAGGTACTTCCAATCGAAGTCAGCGACGCAAGTTGTCGCTGCGGGATCGTCACTTCCGGGCTCGGTCATCAGAACGGTCCACTCATCGGCGCCCGTCAAAAGACGTGGGATCGTTTCCGCGAACTGTTGCGGAGTCGCAAACTGACGAAAGGCTGCACCGACCATGCGAATTCCTAAGCCCATCACTGGTGGAGCGATTGCGCCGATGTTGGCGAGCTCCTCCTCGATGATCCCCTGGATCGCAACAGTCGCGCCCAGGCCTCCCTGCGCTCGCGGCCACGTCGGAGCAGTGAACCCATTTCGCGCCAATCGCTCCCACCACTCGGAGACAGTGATCTGAACGTCCCAGTTTTCACCGATCCATCGCACGAGTGCCGTGCGGAACTCCTCCGGATTGGCGATTGGCCAACTAGGTCGGTCTCCCGCAAGATCCATGCCTAGAAGGTACTCGTGAAGGTTTCGTAAACCGTGTAGTAAACGGCAGTGTTGCGCGAACCTATTCCCAAGACGGTCGTCCCGGTAATTGTGCGTTACCATGGCTAATCGTGAACGCCAAGATCGTGACAACGAACGGTGTCACGCAATCGGTTGAATCAATCATTCGCTCGCACGCCGATTGGCCCGGCGGACTGATGCCGGCGCTACACGCGGTGCAGCATTACGCCGGTTTCATCGACAGTTCGCTGATCCCACTGCTGGCCGAGACGTTCAACCTGTCGCACGCAGAGGTGCACGGCGTGATCACGTTCTACAAGGACTTTCGCACCACACCGCCGAAGGGTCCGATCGTGCAGGTGTGCCGCGCCGAGGCCTGCCAGGCGCGTGGTGCCCGCGAGGTCTTCGCGGCGGCGACCGCTGCTGGGGCCGACATGGCCGTGGAGATCCAGGAAGTGTTCTGCCTCGGCATCTGCACCGCGGGACCGACTGTCGCCGTCGACGGCACGCTCCACTTTCTCGTTGATCCGCCAAGGATGTTGTCGCTGTTGAAGTCCGCTGTGAAACCGCGGGCGGTTGAGGCAGCGGCTCCGTCCCCGAAGAAGTCCAAGCCCGGCGACACAGTTGTCTTCGTGCCGCGCGATGCGGCGGCGCTAGCGGGCGGTGCCAACAAAGTTGCTGCCGCATTCGACGCGCACCCCGGCGTCCGCGTGGTGCGTAACGGATCGCGTGGAATGCTGGGGCTCGAGCCGATGGTCGAGGTAATGACACCTCAAGGCCGCGTCGCGTACGGGCCGGTTTCACCCAAAGAT